>CAZSVG010000087.1:0-5488 GCA_964610195.1 uncultured Candidatus Cloacimonadota bacterium
CTGGATTGTGGTTCCAGATGTTGTGGGTTCAAGTCCCATCAGCCACCCCATTATTCCCTGAAATCACTCTTTATAAATAAGCAATCCAGAACTTCTATTATAAGATAATCCTCTTCTTTCCGAAAGATTATCTATCTTATCAAATATCCTTTACCCGGGAGTTATTCATTCTTGCTTGACTAATCAAGAGATTTTAAGCAATGGTTTTCAAATCGCCGAGTATCCTGCTCTACACCCTTTCGGGTATGACAGTTTACCGTATGGTATATCCGGAAACAGATATGCCTCCCCTGTTTGGAAAGGCGCAAAAATGAGATAATCAGTCATCTCCCCCTTTCCTCTGAATACAGGCAATATTGAATCAATTGGGGATTAGTGTTACCTGAGTAAAAAAAGGATGTATTAGTTATGATTGGAATCACAGTCAGAAGAACAATTTCCAGAGTAATTGTTATAACTCTGCTTCTTATTGGCAGTTTTTCGGTTGAGTCTCTCATTATTATTGATGGCAACAGGCAGTTCTCGCTGGATCTGGAAGATTTGGCAGAGCATGAACAGGTGCTCTGGGAAACTAACAGAGAAAGAGACGGACACGACAGGATCGATTGGTGGTCAGGGATCTTATTGGATGACATCCTTGCTTCGCTCCAGATAAGGAATCATCATCAACTCCGCTTTGCTTCTCTTGATAAATATCAGATCAGGTTAACTGTTGAAGAGCTGAAAGATCATCCGGCTTTGATAGCCATCAAAAGGAATGACTCAACACTTAGTGAGAACAACCTTCGTCTGGTTATTCCCGGATTACGTGATATGTTCTGGATCCAGGGTCTTGACGTAATTCAGGTTGAAGATTATCAGCAAATGCCACTTCCCGATGTTATTTATTTTGCTGAAGATCTGATAAATGAGATCCTATTCAAAAAGAATTCGCTATCTGATCAAAAAGAGCGCGATATATCTTTCACTGAGTTAATCTCCTCTGTCTATCCGGTTCTGCAGGAAGAATTTCTCCTTATTGCCAGAGATGGAATCTCTCATCGACTCGATTTCGAAACTTATCTGAACAGTGGTTTTCTGATCAGGGATGATAAGGGATATAATTTGCAATCTCCCGATATGCCAATCGGTATGTGGATCAAGAACCTGGCTTATATCCAGTTCTTTGATCGGGCTATCATATTCAGAGACCAATTCACAAATCTGAGTGCAGTAAAAATATTACTCGACTGGTCAGAAGTTCCTGAAAGACTCTGGACAGATAACTCCTGTATAATCGATCCGGATCTTGATTTTTCTGATCCGATCTGGATAAACTGTGGGAAAATACTATGGCCAAAATAATCATTATCCTAATATCATTAATAGTTCTTATCAGCTGTTCACCAAAGAAATACCTCATCAGTGGGAATATTGAAGCGCCCTTAAAATCTTCCGAAACAGGTTTTCTGGATGAGGTTTTGAATGAACAGAACATAAGGGCGGAATATGTGCTCCTCATAACTTCTGATGGGATAGCGGTTTTACTTTCCGAACGATCCTTCCCGCTCATTAAAATTGCAAAGGAGGGCTCCAGATTTCAAACTTCATCTTCTTACCTACCTCCGGTCAGTAACCTGAATGATCTGATCGAGATCTCAATCTATAATTCTGATCATCCTCTCCAGAATTTCTATACCCCATTTTCCAGCCGGATGAACGATTTTCAATTTCTGGGTGAAAGTTCCAGAGATGGTCATTTTGTAAGAAAATACCAGCTCAAAGAAGATATCACTTCAGAAAAATAATTCTTTTTTTTGTTTCTTTTGGGCGGGATTATTTACTGACTCCCCAGAAAGCATTCTACATTAATCTCAAAATCTGATTGGACTTGTCAGATGTATTTTCTCTTGACGTGATAACACGTCCGATGATTTTAGGCAACAGATCGCCGAGTAAACTGCTCTAAGCCGTCAGGTATGACAGTTTACCGAATGGTATGTCCGGAAACAGATTTGCCACCCGTGTTTGGAAAGGCGAGGAAGTAAATTTGATACCTCGAACCTCTCCTAAAAAAATTGATGGAGGTTTATCATGCGATTTTTACCATTATTGGCATTACTGTTACTTACCCTGTTCATTTTATCCTGTTCAGGCAGCAATCCTTTGACAATTGAAGAAGAAGATCCTCTTCCCCCTGAATTTGCCACTATATCCGACTACACATTCACTTTCCCAGGTGAATACCCCCCTGAAAATTACACAGCGGTAGAGGTTGAATATCAGGATGAAATGGTAACCGGATATTTACTAGAACAATTCGTCCCCATTGATCTCAATGGAGAAAACAGACAAGATCTTCGACCCCTGTATGCCTATGAAATAGTTGGTGACGATGGTTTTACCCACCGCATGAGAATGGATGAAGATCTTAACTGGTCACTTTTTTCAAACGGTCATCTCTTACCCGACAAGGATCATCGCACATACATAAGTGATGACCCTGCCTTAAGACCCTACAATGTTAAATTTGCTCATCAGATCAATTTATACCGAAAAGTAGATGTTATCATGAATGAAAATGATCCGGTCATGTTTGAAGTGTTGGGTCTCGAATCAGTAGATATTGAGACGACACAGGGGACTGTTGCTGCAATTCCGATGTCATCTTTTATCAGTAATTACATCACCTTAACCCCGGAAAACTTCCAATACAAACTGGTAGATATCAACAATGAAGTTTATGAACTATCCTGGACTGCTTTTTCTGGGGGATATTGGTTGATTGATGACGAGACTGTTATATACCAGCTAACAGGTGATGAATCATTATTGATCTCATTATTAATGCGAATCGAGTTGCATGACCGTTAAAATAATCATATTAATTGTAATTAATATTTTCGCTCTTTCTCTGCTCTCTGCAGGACAACCGGACAGCCTCAATACAGAAAACCAGAATTCAAGAAAAGTTTATGATTTGGAAGGATTGACTATAAGAGCTCTGGCCACAACAGGCACACTTGGTTATTCCTATAAAAAGGAGATTACCACCGACAATCTGGGAAGTGCTGTTAATATTAAGGATCTGTTGACCGATATACCAGGATTGCGAATTACAACAGGTGGTAAGGGAGAAACAGACCTTCGTATTCGCAGTTTCCAAAGAAAACAGATCAAGATTATGTTTGATGGTGTGCCTGTCAGTGGCGGGTATTTTGGTAATGTTGACCTTAATGCATTTCCTATCGCTGACATCAGAGAGATAAATGTAGTTAAGGGTCCAGTATCATCTCTATATGGAACCAATACCCTGGGAGGGGTGATCAATATCATAACCAATGACAATGATCCGGGCTGGACTCATCAGGCCCGCTTCAGACTGGACCGAAGCAAAACTTATAGTATAAGTTATACTGGTGGTAAGGGAAGCAGATTCAGTAACTTTCGCTATTATTTTGATCGTAGTTATTCTCCCGGCTATTATATGTCTGATTCCTTTGCAGCGACACCTTATGAGGATGGTGGTCTGCGGGATAACACATCTTTCTCCCGTTATAGTGTCGGTGTAGGTTGGAACGGAGATATTCATTCGATTCATCATCTGGATTTTCGGACAGGGTATACCTATCTTGATAATAAAGACATTCCTGCCCCTACTTATCAGGCATCGTATCGCAAATTCGTCGATTGGCATAGCTACAACACCTCACTCCGTTATAGCATTCCTTTGCGATACAATCTGAAACTCGAATCTTTAATCTATACCGACTTTTTAAAAGATGTATATGAAGAATATGTGGATGCGGGAATGACCAATCCAATCCTGACATCTGACCTTCGCAACACCGTTATCGGCTTTGATACCAGATCTGAATGGATCGTTAATGATATGATGATTTCCCGACAGGGTTATAACTATGAGTTCAATACTTATAAACGCCGGGATGATTCATTTTATACTGACTGGTATAGCGGTTCAACTGTGCAACAACAATTATGGTTACAACCTGAATACAACATTACCAGGAACCTCACCTTTACAGCTGGTGCAAGCATATCTACCCTTCATATTGATGAAACTGAGGTTAATTTTGCCGGTTCTTCAGGTATGTATCTGAACGTTCCGAACAATATGCGGTTCTCACTATCCTATTCCCGCAGCATTCGTAATCCGATATTGCGGGAGCTTTATAGTTATAGCCAGGGTAATCCCGGTTTGCTCCCCGAGAAAGCAGATAAATATGAGATTACTGTTGCATCACCTTACAAAATAGGACAAAGATACGGTTATCTTCATTTTGCCCTCTTTTACAACAGCATTTTCGATCTGATTGAGTCAATAATGGTCCCGGAGGAAAATCTCCAGAGATATGAGAACATTGCCCGAGCCGATAGCTACGGAACTGATCTTGACCTGGCTTTTAAACCATTTAGCAGATGGGAGAGTAATCTATCTTATACCCTGCTCTTCCCGGGAAATAAATCCGATTATTCCATGCTCAGGATACCGAGAAACAACGTTATTCTCGCTAATAGATTTAATTTTACTGAAAATCTTTCGTTCAGACTTAGTTCCGAATATTGTGACCGGAGAGATGATCTCGATAATTTTAACAATCCGCAATATATCCCTGCCTACTTTTCTCATGATCTTGGCTTCACCTACAAATACAGGAAATTTGCTTTTGCCTCTGGAATAGACAATGTCTTCGATACCCTATATTATGAAAAATACGGTTTCCCGGGCCTGGGGAGGAATTTTTATTTCTCCTTGGAGTTACGACTATAAAACCTTTATCGGAACAAGGATATAAAGATTAGTTATCATTCTTCCAAATCACTATTAGATTGACTTGAGTATCACCTCCATGATTCTGGACACATGATAACTAAATATACAACTCTCTTATTCGATGCTGATGGCACTATCTTTGATTACGAAAAGGCAGAAAATGATGCTCTTATGGCTTCTTTTCGACACTTCACCAAAACTTTTGCAGATGAAGATATCGTCTCCGGTTATCGATTGATCAATAACGAACTTTGGCGACAATTCGAAAGCGGTATGATATCAATTTCGGATTTAAGAACCGAGAGGTTCTCGAGATTATTTGCCTCTCTCGAGTTGAAGCTCGATCCTCAAGCATTTGGTGAAGTTTATGTGAAATATCTTGGAGAGTGCTCGGATCTGTTAGACGATGCTCAAAACCTTCTTGATAAGCTCTATGGAGAATTTACCATGGCGTTGATCACCAACGGTATCGCAGAAGTTCAAAAAAGACGAATAAGTTTAGCAGGACTGAATAAGTATTTTCCCATGGTAGTCATTTCGGAAGAAGTAGGATCTCCTAAACCCGATCCAATCTTCTTTGAAGAAACACTGACAAGACTGAATAACCCTCCCAGAGAAGAAATTCTGATCATCGGTGATAGTTTGACCAGTGATATTGCCGGTGGAAACCTTTCCGGAATCTCCGTGTAAAACCGTCATACGAGGCCGCAGAGT
>CAZSVG010000088.1:0-5441 GCA_964610195.1 uncultured Candidatus Cloacimonadota bacterium
GTCTATTTTATCCCGACCGTAACCTCACTGGTAGCCGTTTCCATTGTCTGGAGGATCATCTTCAATCAGCAGAGTGGTCTGGCTAACTTTCTGCTGCAGAAAATTGGTATCGCTCCACTCGGTTGGCTTGCTGAGAGTGGAGGTATCTTTCAACTCCTCTTCCAGGGTTTGGGGATCAGTCTGCCACAATGGATGGGAGGTCCATCCCTGGCACTCTTTGCCATCATTATAGTGACGGTATGGAAGAGTGTCGGTTATAATGTCATCATCTATTTGGCCGGTTTGCAGAATATCCCCAAAGTCTATTATGAAGCGGCAGAGATAGATGGAGCAAGCAAGATAAGACAGTTTTTCAAGATCACCCTCCCTTTAATATCACCGACTACCTTCTATGTCCTGGTCATGACTACCATCGTCACTTTCCAGGTCTTCTCTCAGGTTTATTTAATGACCGGTCCACCGATAGGGGGACCACTCGGAACGACAAAAGTAATTGTTTATTATATTTTTGAGCAGGGTTTTGGTGAAGCTCAGAATCTCAGCTATGCCAGTGCCATTGCCCTTGTTCTGTTTTTGATAATTTTGACCCTGACCTTGATCCAAAAGAGAATGGAAAAATATGTTCATTATTGATGAAGATATAAGAGAGTAAACCGATGACTATTTTTGGTAAATTTATAGCCTATTTTTTATTAATTGTGTTCGGATTAGCTATGGTAATTCCCTTTATCTGGATGATGACCACGGCCGTTCGTTCCCAGATCGAATTTAATAAAGGGAATGTCGGTTTCATTCCGGTCGATAATTTTACCCTCTATGTCGAAAATGGCAGGGAAACCGTAATCACCATAGTTCAGACGGTTGGAGACAGCTCATTTGTTCACTTCTTCAATGAATTTGGTGAGATCGAACGAGCGTATGCCAAGATTCCGAACAGTACGATAGAAGAGAGAAGGGAGGTCAGGATACATTGGGAGAATTTCGTCAATGCCTGGAACAGAGTTCCCTTTGCCCGTTATTTCTTCAATACGATTCTGGTAGCTCTCTTTACCGTATTGGGGATTTTGGTGACCTCTTCTCTGGCTGCCTATGCTTTCGCCCGGATGAAGTTCAGGGGAAACAACTTACTCTTTAGTTTCTTTATCAGCATGATGATGGTTCCTCAACCGATCTATTTGATCCCTTCGTATGTTCTCCTCAATTATCTCGGTTGGATCGATTCTTACTATGCCCTGATCGTTCCCTGGCTGGCTCATATATTTACCATATTTCTCTTAAGACAACATTTTAAGGCGATACCTCAGGAACTGTTTGATGCTGCTGAAATAGACGGCTGTAGTCGTTTTGGGATACTCTGGCGCATTGTCCTTCCCATCTCTAAACCGATCCTGGTCACTTCGGCTATATTTGCCTTCATCACCAGTTGGAACAGCTTTATGTGGCCTTTGGTAATGATCAATTCCGAAGAGTTAAGAGTATTACAGGTGGGATTGAGTTATTTTTCACAAGAGTCTTCCACCCTGACAACTCTTTTAATGGCCGCCTCTACTTTCAGTATTATGCCGTTGGTTATTCTCTTTCTGATCGCTCAACGACAGATTATCGGATCTTATGCAACAGCCGGATTAAAAGAAGGTTGATATAAATTATTAAGGTGTTAGGTGCCTGCGTAATTAAAGCAGAAAATGGTTGTCGGTGGTAGTTAGTAGGTTGCGAAAACACTCAGCAGGTTATCTAACGCCTTATCTTTAAGAAGATATTCTCTACTATCTGGAGTCATTCCCTGTGATAGAATAAGTTAATCATATTCAAGGGCTAAATGATTGTTTTTTAAGAACTTATCGTTATTCAGATATTAGATCCAAAGAGAAATCAATTCAAACTCTCCAACTCGATCAGACGATCTCTCAATTCGGCAGCATCTTCAAATCTCAACTGCTCTGCTGCTGTCTTCATCTCCTTTTTGAGTAGGGCTATGATCTCTTCTTTCGATTCCATATTCAAATATTGTTCAAAATTAGACTTCCTTTTTTTCGGTTCATATTCCCGATAACCTTCAGCTACGGTAGTCGATTCCATGATCTCTTCAATACTTTTCATGATCGACACGGGGGTAATATGGTTTTCTTTGTTATAGGTTAATTGCTTCTCCCGGCGACGATTGGTTTCCTCAACTGCTGCCCTGATAGCCGGAGTTACCTTGTCGGCATAGAAAATAACTTTACCCCTGATATTCCGGGCAGCTCTACCGGAAGTCTGAATAAGAGATCTGGCTGATCGTAGGAAACCGGTTTTATCGGCATCGAGAATGGCAACCAATGAGACTTCCGGCAGATCCAACCCCTCTCTCAGCAAGTTGATCCCTACCAGAACATCAAATTCTCCCAATCTCAACTCTCTGATCAATTTGGCTCTTTTCATCGTCTCTACTTCGCTGTGCAGGTATCTCACCCTTACACCGGCTTCTGTCAGATAATCGGTCAGATCTTCCGCCATCTTTTTGGTTAAGGTGGTGACCAGGATCTTATCAGTTGAATGGTTTTCGGAATCTGTATCTTGAGTCCGAAGTCTGATCTCTTCTAGTAAATCATCCACCTGAGTAGCCAGAGGCCTGACTGCTATCTCCGGATCAGGAAGACCGGTAGGTCTGATGATCTGCTCTACAAAGACTCCGTTCGTTTGTTCCAATTCATAATCGCCGGGTGTTGCAGAGACAAAAATAACCTGATTGAGTAACCGGTCAAATTCCTGAAAAGTCAAAGGACGATTATCATAAGCAGAAGGGAGACGGAAACCGTATTCAACCAGGTTTCTCTTTCTTGATAAATCACCACCATACATGGCATTGATCTGGGGGATGGTGGCGTGAGACTCATCAATAATAACCAGATAATCATCGGGGAAGTAGTTCATTAGACAAAAGGGGGGAGAACCTGCCGGGACACCACTTAAGTGCCGCGAATAATTCTCTATTCCAGAACAGTAGTTCAACTCTTTTAACATATCAATATCGTAAAGAGTTCTCTGTTCAAGTCGTTGAGCTTCCACCAGTTTATTCTGGCTATTGAAGAGTCTGACCTGTTCTTCGAGTTCTTTTTGAATCGATTCTATAGCCCGGTCGAGTTTATCCTGGGTTGTTATAAAGTGCTTGGCCGGGTAGATAGAATATTGATCAACCTCTTCCAGGATCTTATTATCGATGGGATTGATCCTCGATATTCTTTCGATGATATTATCAAAAAACTCGATCCTGATAGAATGTTCCATATAAGCGGGGTAGATATCAACCACATCTCCAAGGACCCGAAAAGTTCCCCGTTCAAATCCAATATCATTTCTACCATAATGGATGGTGATCAGCTTACTTAAAAGTTCCTCCCTTTCAATTATCTCTCCGATCCTGATCGAAATGAGGGCCTCTTTATAGTCCTGAGGTATCCCTAATCCGTAGATACAGGAGACACTGGCCACAACGATAGTATCTCTCCTTTCCATCAACGACATGGTTGCTTTCAGTCGTAATCTGTCTATCTGCTCATTGATATCGGTATCTTTTTCGATATAAAGATCTTTCAAGGGAACATAGGCTTCCGGCTGATAATAATCATAATAACTGATAAAATATTCTACAGCATTTTCGGGGAATAATTGCTTGAACTCTCCGTATAGCTGAGCAGCCAGGGTTTTATTGTGCGAGATGATCAGGGTCGGTTTATCCACCCGGGCTATGACATTGGCGATAGTAAAAGTTTTGCCGGAGCCAGTCACCCCCAGTAAAACCTGATATTTTCGCTTTTCATTTATCCCGGCAACCAATTCATCAATAGCTTCCGGTTGGTCTCCTGTCGGTTGGTAATGAGAAACAAGTTTGAAGAGTGGCATCTGTTGTTCCATGCCTCTTATCTGCGGGGGCGATAGAAGTTGATATTCAATTTCATAAAGTAATCTCCCTGAGCCAGATCATTCAAATTGATCCGGAGATTACCCCAGTTGCTGATATTGAAAACTGTTATGTCGCTCAGGTAATATTGATCTAAAAACTCAAAATATTCCTCATAGGGAATTCTATCGATAAAGTCTGCTATCGGGTTCCTGATAAAAGCCCAGTTAATAAGAGAAGGTCTGGCTATTCTGCTTTCGAAAGGATAGAATCTGAAGGTCTCATTCGGAATATAAATTACCTGTTGGTAGAACTTACTGCTCTTCATAAACTGATCATAGCTCTCGGCATAGTTATCAGCAACAAAACGATCTAATCTTCGCTGAATTAGTGGATCTGTCATCCCTTCACCAACACTATCTCCGATAGCAAAAATTCCACTATTGAGACCTAATATTAACAGACAGATTGCTGTTAGTCGATAAGTATCTGTAATCTTCATTCCGTTGACTTCTCGCTATTCTTTACATTACTTTTCAAAGTATAACCTCATTATCATAAAATAGTATCTTCCTCCAGTAGCCTCTTCTTTGTAAAGAAATATCTTTCCCGGGATAATGTTATATAGATATATATATTAAATATCCTACTCATATCTTTGAATATAGAAATAAAATTAACTATAACTGTATATCAACCAATTTCTTAGTTTTTTTATTATTTTGTCGCAATATTCATAAAATCCTCTCCGTAAGCAGCTAATCTTCGACATATAATTTCCTTTTTTCTCAAAAAAATGCTTAATTATTAAAAAATTCTTGACAATTAAATGAGGGCATTTTTATGGGGAACAACAAAACCATAGTGAGGTGCAAATATGCCACGAGGACGACCAAGAAAAACAACCAGCGAGTTTGATGAAACAAAAGCTGTTCGCTTAACATTTAGGCTCGACGAAGATACGGTAGCAATGTTCAAAACCATAGCTGCTATCAAGAGATTAAAGTTAGAAGAGTTGGGGAAGGAAGCGGTACAGGATCTTATCAAGAAAAACGTCCCCCTACTGAAAAATCTGCAGTCTAAAATAGGCTAACGAACTATATTAATTTATCGTATTAAATAGCCCGTCTTTACAGACGGGTTTTTTCTCAAGTGGTTTTCCATCTTTTATTGTCTTGATACTAATATTCTGTCTATTATCAACTACTATTTGATTCTCCTATTGACTGCTCTTTTGCTGATTCACCAGATCATGATCTGCCGAGTATGAAGCTCAAGACTGTAAAGAGAAGCAAACTGGCTGCTTTCGAGATAAAAAACTTGCGTAAATTCGAGTTTCGAAAAAGATAACGTAATGTGATAAAAACCTTTATAGGAGCGTTTATGAGTACTAGCAAGGAAAAAATAGAAAAGCTTTTAGAGAGAGAAAATAAGATTTTAGCGATGGGTGGAGCTGACAGGATCCAGGCTCAGCATGAAAAGGGGAAACTTACTGCCCGGGAGAGGATAGACCTTCTTTTTGATCAGGGTACCTTCCGGGAGATCGATATGTTTGTCAAAC
>CAZSVG010000089.1:0-5423 GCA_964610195.1 uncultured Candidatus Cloacimonadota bacterium
TACGCCAATCTCTTACCTGAGGACAAGCTCCGGTTTATGGAGGATTTAAAGAGGGAAAGTAAGGAGAAGATCCTCTTTATCGGAGACGGGATAAACGATGCACCGGCTATGGCTCTGGCAGATACAGGCATGGCCATGGGTGGGATAGGTTCTTCAGCAGCTATTGAATCTTCTGATGTGGTCTTACAAACCGATGAAATTGATCGCTTGCCTGATATCATTCATATTGCTCAGCAAACTTTAAACAATGCCACCCAGAATATTATTCTCGCTTTGAGCATCAAAGGGGCTTTTCTTATTCTGGGAAGTCTTGGTTTGATAACTATCTGGGGTGCTGTCTTTGCCGATGTAGGGGTAACAATCCTGGCAGTTATGAATTCCTTAAGACTCCTCAGGTATCGAAGATCTTACCATTGATATTTATCTGAGCTTACCGAGTTGCACCGACCATAGCCAGCTGTAATATGATCTAACCAGATTCAGATTGGCAGTGACCATAATCCCGATTCCGAAAAAGGGAAAAGGTCGGTAGAAATATTGACCTGATAGAGGGATTCCTACCGTGCTAAAAGGGGTAAGATAAAAATATGATTGCCAGTAGTTATCTGCTTTGAAAAACATCTCTTTATCGCCCCAGAAATAACTCACCCCGCCAGAAAGAGATGTATGAACCTTTTCTGATCTATTGGTAACTTTGATGAGATTATATAATAAACCGAGATCATGGATCTCCTGAACATAATGAACATAATCCTCATCAGGGAATATGAAATCATCAGCTAATCTGATCTTATTATACCTTAATGTATAAACATGTCTGTTCTTCTGGTAGGAAAAATTTACCTCTCTGGATATACCATCCGGGAAAAAAGGGATAATGATAATACGAGGACTTTTACCACCATAACATAATCCGGTACCGGCACTGACCCAGAAATTGGAAGGGGGGGATGTAGTCTGGTTATTGATTTCTTCAAGAGGGTTGCTATGCAGTGAAAACACTAACAGCAATGTGCAAACAACAATAAATAATTGTAGTCGTTTAATGTTGGAAATTGGAACTAACAAAGGGTACCCCAATTTATCTCGTCCTCCCTATTCTGAAATTCAACAGACAACCGGCATATGATCTATCTCGGTTGATATTGCCAAAGATGTAATAGCCAAACTCAAAAGATGATCTTGGAAAATAAAACAGTTTTACTTCCAGAGGTAATCCAACGGTGGAGAAGGTTTTATTATGACCATCTATCTCGTGAAACGGAAGATATTTACCCTTTACATAACTGAGCCCTCCTGAGAGAGAGACATGGGTTTTTTCTCCATCCCAATATCGCCCGTAAAGTAGCCCATATTCTCCAATCGAGGTATCTTTGGCACCAATAGCATCCGCTAACTGGATCATGGGGAATATGGCTATCAGATTAATAATATCATCAAGATCAATATAATCATCTTTAGTTATCATTAATTGAGAGTTCTGGATTGTTCTTAGCGAAATCAAATGTCCTTCCAGAGGAAGAGACAGACTCAAACCTGCCGACCAGCCTAGCAAATTGATCCCACCACCGAAATCAAGCCATAGTGGCGATCTCTGAGAAGCGAAGGGCTGCTCAATATCTGGAAGATCTGTACAAAATAACTGAGTAGTTAACAGGATGATAGAGAGGATACCGAATATTATCGAATACAATCGGCGGTGAGCGACTAAATACATTTTTTTAACCCTCTCGTATGGTTTGGTAAGAATCATCATCAATATCAATGACTCACAAGTTCCAATATCCTTCTCACACCACTCGATAGTCAAGTAAAATATTTATCCATTCTCTTTTAGTCTAAGGATTCTGCTGAAGTTCTATTGGAGGAAGGAGGATAATCCCAGGAAGAGGTTACCTCATAAAACCTTATAGCTTCAGTTGCTTCTTCTGAATAACCAGGTTCTCCGACAATGGCAATCGGATCTCCCCAGACATCAAGAAAAGGGTCTTCAGATGCGTAGATCCGATAAGAGTTCGCACCATCCACTGCTTCCCAATTCAGATAAATAAAACCGTCAGCAAATGAGTAAGTTACTACCGGAGGGTCTGGTGGCATGAACTCATCAGCCCCGATGCAGGGAGTCTCCATATCGCGTGGATCTCCATCTATATCATCAGTAATATCGCTTATGTGGATACCACGCTGATATAATTGGGTTCTCTGGGCATGAAGATTTGTCGGGCTTAAGTATCTCGGATTACCGATATGAGAGTTTAAATCGAATCCATCGTTTTGCAGGGTTAGCAGGTCTGAGATATCGGTTTCGTAATATATGAAATTTGTGCTGCTTCCAACGAAGTAATTATTATAATCATTCTCCAGAATACTGCTCTGTGATGCAAAGTAGGCAGCACGTCCGTTATGGTCACCGGAGTAGGCAAAAGAATTATTCGTCATTTTCGAGTTTGTAACGCTGTTGGTGATACGGATGGCGTCAGTATAGCCATAATCCAGATTGATACTGTTATAGAAGACATTTATATACTGAGAGTTATTGAGATAAATGCCATAGGAATAGAGATTGCGAAAACCACCACCGACCATATTATTGTAGATCCAGTTCGGGTTATCAGTTGAACCAAAGACATTACTATCCAGGTTAATACCATAGCGACCGGGATTTATAACCACATTATTAGATAGCTCAGAACCGTCATAGATATACCTCAGGAAAATACCTGAACCGTTTGCCGTTGTTATCCCTTCTGAACGGATATCTATGGTATTATGGCTTATCATGGGAGCAACCAGGTCATAAACATAAACACCGTCTAAATAGCTGCCTGAGATTTCATTATTGAGTATCTCTATACCGGATAACCTGTTATTACTCAAGCCCCGTACATATATTCCATAATAACCGCCTGTGATGTTACTGTTTTTTATCAAGATATCACTCACATTAGATGCTCCCCCGTAGTAACTGGTCGGATTATCAGAAACAACGATGCCACTGTAATTATTGGACGAAGAATTTGGATGAGTGATGATCTGACAATTATTGATCTCGATGTCCTGACAACCACTCATAATATGGATACCCAAACCATAGTTTGCCGTATCGAGAGCCTCAAAGGTAAGATTTTCCAATCTGACATGGCGAGTCCAGGTGAATCTGACAACATAACTCTTTTCAATTAGAGAAGGAGCATATCTTATCAGTGCTATATCTCTGGCATCTTCAGGTCCTCTAAAGGTTACGGTATTGATTTCCGAGCTTCCCCAAATGCCATTATCGAAGATGATCTGCTCTTCGTAGATACCGGGAGAGATATTAACAATAACCGGCCCTGCCACACCTCCCGACATTAGGTTGTAAAGAGCTTCTGAAAAGTTCTGAAAGTCACCGGAACCACTTTGATCAATCAAATAGTTCCCGGATAGCGGAGCTATTGTTTCAAAATCAAATTCATTGGCACCAATACAGGGGGTAAGTTGATCTCTCGTTTCACCGAAATAATCATCCTCTATGCCGGGAATTGGAGTACCTTTCTGATATAGCAGACCACTCTGAGCATAGAGATCTAATGAACTGTTGTAACCGGGATTGGAGATATATGAATTCAGATCTTTATTATCATTCTGAAAGGGATAGAGATCGACGATATCTTCTCCATAGTATATCAATTTGGAACTGGTTCCAACATAATAGTTATTGTGGTCGGATTCTACAAGGCTTGCCGGCGAGGCATAGTAGGCAGCGTAACCAGATTGCAAGCCTGAATAGGCAAAAGAGTTATTCATAACTCTCAGGTTACCGACATTACTCGTAGAATAGATAGCAGATCCCGAGCCAGAATCGAGATGGATACTATTGTAAAAGATGCTCACATATTGAGAATTAGTAAGATTTATTCCTCTTGAATTACTGGCAGTTGTCCGAAATCCTCCACCGATCATGTTGTTATGGATCAGATTTGTATTGTCTTCAGAACCGTTAACAATATCAAGATGGATACCTCTCGCACCGGCATTGATTATCTTATTATAGGCCACTTCTGATCCGTCATTAATGACTATTAAAGATATGCCATCACTGCTATTTGATACAGTTCCCGCAGAACGAATATCAATCATATTCCCTTTTATTACAGGATTAATAGCCCGAACGATGTAGATACCTTGAAGATAGGCATTGGAAATTTCATTTTCGAGTATCTGAATCCCTGATACATAACTGCTTTCTGTCCCGTGGCTCATAATACCTGCATAACCACCAGTTATTGTGTTCTTTTCTATCTTGACATAATCAGTATTTTGAGCTCCGATCGTGTGACTGGTAGTGTTTCCCGAAATGACAATGCCGCTATAATTAACTAACGAGGAATTGACATGAGTCGCGATCTGACAATTCGAGATCTCGATGTCCTGACAGCCGTTCATGATATGCACAGGCCATCCCCAACTCGATGAATCAAGGGTCTCGATAGTAAGGTTTTCCAGCCTGACATGTCTGGTCCAGGTAAGTCTCACAACATACCTGTCTTCGCTATTTGTGGGAGCATATCTCAAAATTACGGTATCTCTGGTATCTTCAGGTCCTCTAAAAGTAACTGAATTGGATTCAGAACTACCCCAGATACCGTTATCGAAGAGGATCTGCTCATCATATATTCCGGGCTGAACATTCAAGATCACCGGACCGTTTACCCCACCCGATATAAGGTTATACAGGGCTTGAGAAAAGCTGGTAAAATCACCTGTCCCATCCTGACTAATTACATAGATACCCGTGAGAGGTGGTACTGGATCAAAATCAAACTCATTGGCACCGATACAGGGTGTTTCCGAATGACGTAGTTCCCCGTAGAAGTCGTCTTCTATACCTGTCACAGGAGTACCACGCTGATAAAGAAAACTGCTCTGAGCATAGAGATTTGTTGAATCAAAGTATCCCGGATTGGATATAAAGGAATTAAGATCATAACTGTCAGTTTGGAGGGGAGTCAGGTCAATAATCTCTGCACCATAATATAAAAACCGGGTACTACTTCCTGCATAGTAGTTATTGTGATCGCATTCGATGATACTGGCAGGTGAAGCATAATAGGCAGCATATCCGACGTTTTGACCTGTGTAAGCAAAGGAATTATTCAGTATCCTCAGGTTAGTGGAATTACTGCTGGTCTGTATGGCACGACCTGTTCCGTGATCCTGATTGACACTGTTATAAATAACACTGATATAGTGAGAGTTAACGAGGTTAATTCCTGGAGAAATTCCATGGGCCGTTGGTCTCCGAAAGCCACCGCCGATCATATTGTTGTAGATCATAACATGATCGTCCTCAGAACCATAAACGTTAGCGAGATGAATTCCAAAACCCCCTGCGTTTATAACTCTATTATAAGCCACCTCACAAGTATTGTATATATATTCCA
>CAZSVG010000090.1:0-5385 GCA_964610195.1 uncultured Candidatus Cloacimonadota bacterium
CATTACTGCACCGGTATTACCGGCACTGACTACAGCTTCTGCTTCTCCATTTTTATGTAGTTCGATAGCTCTGGCTATTGATGAATCGGGTTTATTTCGGGCTGATACAGCTGCCGAATCTTCCATGGTTATGATTTGACGAGCATTAATGACTTTTATGCGGTTGTGGTCATAATAGTATTTTTCGAGTTCCTTATTAAGAATCTCTTCCTGACCTACCAGATAGACAAGATCACAATAATTCTCATAGATAGCCTTTACTGCACCCTCAACTTCAGGAACAGGGGAATTATCGCTACCATGAGCATCTAAAGCTATGCGCATTACTCTTTTACGATATTGAGATATTTCTTCCCTTTATAATGCCCACACTTCTCACAGATATTATGAGGACGCATTGCTTCATTACAATGAGGGCAAGTTGTCCAAACAGGCATTTCAGCCTTTTGGTGAGTTCGACGTTTATTCCGTCTCGCTCTCGATGTTTTCCTCTTTGGTACTGGCATCCTAACTCCTTGTTATATTTATTGTTTACGATATTTTTTGTTCAATCTTGCAATGATTTTAATTCATGGATTGCTGTCAAGGAAATAGAATGGACATATATAGATGGAAAGTTGACAAATCCTACCTTCAGAAAAAGCTTTGAACAAGAAAAAGAAATTGAGAGTTATTTATTTACTGGGGCGTTAAGAAATATGACCGGCAGGTGCCCAATTGTTTTATCACGTTCCTGTAAATATCTGAATACCACATTTTCCTCTTCATGTGTCCGAATAACTTCAAAATCATCTGATAATTCTTCTGCATCAATAAAAAAGCGTCCTCTGCTAGTTTGAATATAATAGAGATTATTGGGTACTGGTGGGAGTGAAATCGTTACCTGGGTTCTCAGTTCAGTAAACATCCCTTTTGTGAAGATGGTAAGGACTGGGTAAGATATATTACCAACAGTATCTAATGTCATGTCGTAGCGTAATTTGCTACCAGGGAAGCCGAATCCTTGACTTTGAAGAGAAATATGCAGAGAGTCGGCAGGAGTAATTACAACATCCCCGCGGGATATCTTGATAACAATTAACTGATTATCCGAATCAAAATTGGCAGGGCTGATCGTATCCTCTTTATGATATGGACTAGCCAGGAGCATGATAGCAATTGACAGGGGAATTAAAGCCAGGAGGATCACAACTGCCGGTTTAGTGATCTTGCTGTTTAATTCCCTTGTCCAATAAGGAAATTTTTCTATCCTTAAAAGATGATAGAGAGCAAGAGTGGTGAGATAAAGAAATCCGGCAGTCCATAAGACATCACTGGCAAAGTGTCCCCCCTGTGCAATACGAGCCACTCCGATTAATGTTCCGAAACTGAGGGCAAATATTAGTGAGAGCCAGGCCAGAAATTTTCTTTTCTTACGAAGGATAAAGAATATAACAAAGAAGAAATAACCCATAGAGGCATGCCCACAAGGAAAGGAATTACCTGTTCCACTGACCCCCTTCGTCCAGAGAGGGAGGTGTTCTTCTCTCCCCCCAAATTCTTCAATATGACGTGGTCTGGGTCTTCCCCAATGGTCTTTGAAAATAGTATTGACTATCAATCCGGGGCCGATCAGCATTGAAAGGACAATAAAGAGTGATATCTTCCTATAGATCTTAAGCTTATGGTATTTAAAACTAATGCCGAGGATGTTGAGAGCCAAAATTACTAATAAAATTGCCGGGATGTTTCCCCAATGATAGAGAAATTTGAATAAGGGGAGATCGTGTTGATACCACCCTTCCGTTTCGGAATAGAAAGCTCTTTGAATCTGCAGATCAAGATCAGTAGTGCGAAAGATGTAAGTTCCAATAAGCAAGATCAGCAGAACTATGGACAATTCGATAAATAATACTCGTTTATTCATATTCATCCTTAAAATTTGTTAAATAGATTCAGGTAATTTTGAAATCTATAAATCGTTCCGTTTTTGTCAAGGACATAAGGTTATATGATATTGTGAGTTAAAAAATCGGGGTTATCAGATCGAAGAAAAAAATTGATTGTATCTGGAAAAACAAAGAAATGCTTCACATGGATTGATTTATAAGAATATGATCTATTCAATATAATTAGACTGGCTCTTGGTTATCATGTCGCCTGGTCAATGATGGATGAAGATTATGGCAGTTTAATATCCACAGGTAAAAATCAATTTTTACAGAATGTCCTGGAAAGTTGCCGACATCATACCCGTGAGGAAAGCTGTTGAATTTGTGGTTGCTTCCATAGTAAAAGTGCTTATTTTTTTGGAAGATAAGAAAAGTATCAAATTGAGAGGAAAAATGAAGAGAACTATTCTTTTGACATTGCTATTGCTAATAAGTACTATTACCGGTGGTTATGCTGCCTTTTCAGCAGATATTGAGAGTGGATTGGTGTTACCGGGATATAACGATGTCCGGATACCGGGAAAAGGTGATGCAACTAAATTCTCCCTGTCAGATGATCTACAGGCAGACCCGATCTTTTATTACCGATTGAGTTTACACTATCGATTAAAAGAACGTCATCGGTTTTCTCTGCTTTATGCACCATTCCAGATCGAACCGGAAGGCTCTCTTGAAAAAGAGGTAAGATTTCAGGACGCGATCTTTCCGGCAGGAGAAGAGCTGACTGCGATATATAGATTTGATTCCTATCGTTTACAATACCGTTATTTTTTTCGTAATCAGGAAAGGATCATCAAAGGGATTGGTCTGACACTAAAAGTCAGGGATGCGGAGATCACCGTTCAATCAGAAGATCAATCAGCAACCAAGCTTGATACAGGAATTGTGCCTTTGATTAATTTCCAATTGGGATTAGATATTACACCCCAAATCAGCCTTGATATGGATGGGGAGGCTCTATTTTCACCTTATGGTAGAGCTGCCGATGTTCTGCTTGCTGTCAATTATAAGATCAATCAACGCTCCAATGTCAGGATTGGCTATAGAGTACTGGAGGGTGGTTCCGATATTGATGAGGTTTATACTTTTGCTCTTTTTCATTATTTAGGGGTTGGGTTTAATATTCGATTCTAAATTATACTTAAAGTAAGAGGTTTTTAAGATGAAAAATATTAGAACCATCAGAATCCTTGTATTTTTTATTACCGGATTGGCAATAATTTCTGCTTTAACAGGAATATTAAGTAAATCAGGTCCTGGAAATTACGAGTTTACCTCAATTCATGATCAATCAGTTACTATCTATGGTAAAGGTATTTATCAGCATATGTCGGCAGAAGTGGCAGTTCAGGGAATTGCTCATGATTATGTGACATTGTTTTTAGCAATTCCTCTTCTATTGATGGGCTTTTTTTGGAGTGAAAAAGGATCTTATAGAGGAAGATTTCTTCTGGCAGGATTATTCGGTTTCTTTTTAGTGACTTTTTTGTTTTACACCGTTATGGGCACGTATAACCGACTATTTCTGATCTATATAGCTCTCACCTTCCTTAGTTTTTTTGGTCTGATTCTAACATTGATGTCAATTGATCTGCTGAGAATTGAAAATTTTTTTGATCAGAAGACCCCAGTTAAACTCATTGGTGGTTTTTTGGTTTTTCAGGCTACGATGGTCGCATTCCTCTGGTTAAGTATTATTATCCCTCCATTAGCCGACGGAACCATTTATCCTGTAGAGGTTGCTCACTATACAACTCTTGTTGTTCAGGGTCTTGATTTAGGATTACTACTTCCAATCGCCTTTATATCAGGAATACTCTTATTGAAAAGAAGACCATATGGTTATTTATTTGGTTCAGTTTTTATGATTTTTCTGGCAGTTTTTATGTTTGCGTTATCAGCAAAAATAATCAGCCAGTTAATGATTGGAATAGATGCCGGACCTGCTATATTTATCATTCCTTTGATGAATCTAATAGCAGTTATGTGTGGCATTTTAGTCATTAAATCTATCAAATCAAAGGGATAAGAAAAATTCTGATTAATCAGAGTGATGTAATATATCATAAAGTTACAGAGTCGATAATTTCCCAGTTATTAGTCGGTTATCTCATTTTTAAAGTAGCTTGCTAAAAGAAATAGATTGAGTATTGACTTGACAATCCCGATAAAAATGTGAGTTTGTAAGTAAATAGAAAGCATATAAAACTATTCAAGGAGGATTTAATGGAGTTTATGAACAATTTAATTCCGCAAATGTATGAATGGATTTCGACTTTTGGGATCAAATTAATAGCTGCAATCGCAATTATCTTTTTTGGTCGGATAATTATTCGGTTGATCAGAAAAGGTATTGTGAAATTAATGGGTAAAAAGCTCATTGAGAAGGCAGTAATAACTTTCACAGCTTCCATGATCAATGTTGTTCTGTGGGTTTTTGTCATTTTAGCAGCTTTATCACAGCTTGGAGTGGAAACCACATCCTTCATCGCCGTTATTGGTGCCGCCGGTTTGGCTGTTGGTTTAGCTTTGCAGGGAACTTTGCAGAATTTTGCAGCCGGTTTATTGATCATCCTGTTTAAGCCATTCCGAGTAGGAGATATTGTTGAAGCCGGAGGGATAATAGGGACAATCCACAGTATAAGTATGTTCAACACAATTTTCAAGTCTTTCGATAATAAAACCATCATAGTTCCCAATTCGCCATTAATGAATGGCAATGTTACCAACTATACAACCGAAGGGAAAAGGAGAGTTGATCTGAAGTTCGGAGTAAGTTACGATTCTGATATCAAAAAAGTTAAGGATATTCTAAAAGGCATAATAGATAAGCATCCGGCAGTTCATAAAGATCCGGAACCTTTTATTCGTCTAGGCGAGTTAGCTGACCACTCATTAAACTTCAACGTCAGAGTATGGGCAAACACAGATGATTACTGGGGGGTATTTTTCGATATTACCGAACAGGCGAAGGAAGAATTTGATAAAAACGGTATCAGTATTCCCTTCCCGCAAATGGATGTTCATTTAAAAAATAAGTAAACATAGTATTATAAACATTAGTAGCTTCAGGTGCAGGGTAAATCCTTACCTGAAGCTACTTCTTTATTGCATATCACTATTAACCACCTCTGAAAGGGCAGCAGCTATCTGTTCCAACATCAGAGTATCTACCTTATCTATGGTGTCGTGTTCTGTATGCGCTAATTCAGATAAAATATAAGGTAGATTATCAGAGGTGATGGTTAAAGCCGGAACTTTGTTCATAATGAAAATCATATGATCCCCCTGATACCAGGGTTCTATTTCTCTGAAGGATGGATTTGCTTTTAATATTGATCGGCAAATCTCATGTTGAGGGGTTTTATCTCCCATTAAAGTAAAACCGGTTTTAGCCCCCTTAAAACCTGCACCATCGATATTGATATTTAAAAGTATTTGATTGAATTTCCCC
>CAZSVG010000091.1:0-5351 GCA_964610195.1 uncultured Candidatus Cloacimonadota bacterium
TCATCGACTCTCTGCTTAAAAGGCAGATACTCTACCGCTGAGTTACAGGCCCACAGAATTCATCTGTTTTGTCAAACTTAGAAATGCTCTTTTTTTGTCAACCTTTCTTTGGTTTTTTTACTTTGGACAGCTTTATAAAGCCTTTTGGGAGTTAAAGTTTTTTCTCCTTAGATATCTCCATACGTTAAAACCGCTGAATTCGAGATGATAATTTTGGGATTACAACAACAATATACCCCTGGGGAACCCTATAGTCGGCACCCATCCGACTATATGGTTCCCTAAGGGTATATCTGAATGCCGGGAGTATAATCTACTTCTTGAACCTAGTTTAAAACGCAAGAAATCGACGAGACGTGCGTTATAATAAAGCTTGACATAACCTAATACAATTGATGTTTGTCAGAAATATGTTATTAATCAGAACTTGATTAATATTAAAAATCACGGAGTGATGATTTGATATCTATGAAGAAAGAGCATATAGGAGCTACAGCGGAAAAAGCAAACCATCTCAATTACTTCGAAGTCATAACCTGACATCATCAAAACAACAATGCAAATAACCGCGTAATTTATGGGGGTAAAAATAATGAATAAGTGTTTGGCAATTTGCTTACTGATATTCGGATTGGGGGGGATCTTACAGGCTTTTCCGTTTGCTAATTATGGGAATATCCGAGTGCCTGATGCCTATGTAATGCCCCACCTGATGGGTAAGATAGCCATCAATAATTATCTCTATCCGGAACATGACAGCAAAGATGATGATATAGCCTATAATTGGGCAGTTGCTGTTAATATGGGGCTCTTTAACCTTGGTGAGATTGGTTTAGTGGCCTCCGGAGATGAAATATATTATGCCCATATCAAAGCAAAAATAATTAGTGAGACTTTAACTCTACCCGATTTATCAATCGGCGTTGATAATCTGTTTTCCAAAGTACCCTCCAAAAAACCGTATAATTTCCCTGGTATTGTTGATGCCGGTAGTTATCGAAGAGATTCAATCTATCTGGCAATCTCCAAAACAATTTTATTAAGTGGTATTCCCCAACTCGGTGATTTACCGACCAGAGTAACGATCGGTGCCGGGACTCACCGTTTCCAGGGAACTATGACTTTAGCACAGCAGGTTCAGGGTGTTTTCGTTGCTCTTTTATTCGAACCGGTTCGTAATTTTACTGTCATCACCGAAGTTGACGGACATAATTTCAATGCCGGTTTTGAACACCGCTACAGAAAATTTGCTGGTAGAATTGAGCTTTTCAAGTTGGAAGAGTGGAGCAGAAGAGACCCCAAATTCGGATTTACAATTTCCTATCTGTTTGATCGATTTGTTTCATCAGAAAAACGGCAAGAGGTATCTCCTACTCGAACCTATGACCGTCGGTTGATTGAAACAAGAGAAGAGACGACACTGGATGAATTACAGAGAATTCGTCGACAAAGAGAAAGAGCAGAACAAGAATTAGAAGAGATCAGAAGATTACTGGAACAGTGAGATAAATCCCCCTGAACAGGAACATAAAACCGAACATGAAAAGACATTCAATAAAATGTATCTGGCATCACTGAATATGAAGGCTAGCAGAATTCTTCCGGTATTACTGATATTTATCTTTGGATTGATAGTCCTGCCAGAGCTGACTTATTCTATTGATCTGGAAATGGAGATTGCCCAGGAACAGTGGATGCTTGATATGCTCGAACAAGAGATCGAGTATCTGAAGGATTTAGTTGAACAGAAGAATTTGGTGAAGCAGAAACAGCTATCTCAAGAGACTGATTTGATCTTGAATTTGTTTAACGAGAAATCTCAGGAACTGGAAATCGCTTATCAACAATCTGATCGATCCCTGATAGAAAGAAAACATCAGGAGATCAAGTATATTTTTAAAGACACAGATATTGTATTGGATTTGTATCTCTTTTACAATGCTATTTATGACTATTATCAGAGGGCAATTCCCCAAGCCAGAGAAAAACTGATAATCATCACCGATGAATACCCTCAATCTTCTAAGATCCGACCGGCTTTATCTTTGTTGCAAACGATCTATATTAACAATGAGCAGAACAGAGAGTATCTGGAATTATTTGCACGATACGCATACCTTGCCGATTCCTCAAGCAAATATCTCTTGGGTCAGGCGTTATTCAATCTGCGAGAGTATGAGGAAGCAAAACTAATCTTCGAAGAATTGACTGAAGATCAGATCTACGGTTTCCGTTCACAGATCATGTTGGGTATGATCCTTTATGCAAATTTCAAGACCGAGGAGTCCTTAGATTATCTGGAAGCCCTATCAAGATTTTCTGACCGGACAACACCATATTATGGATTTTTGATCCTGACCCTGGCGCGTATTTCAGGGCAAGATGGAGATTATCAGCGCTCTTTAAGTTATTATAACATTTTTCTCGAACTCGATAAATCATCAATGAAAGATCAGGTTTTTTATGAGATAGCCCTGATAAATAAAGCTATGGGGAATATCGATGAAGCTTTGAACAATCTTAACCGGATTACTTCCTTACCGGAACGGAGCGAATTATATGATGCAGCAGTGATTCTGTTTGCTGGTATAGAGGCACAGAGCTATGGGTATGATTACGCGTCTGAAATCATCAATGAGGTTCTACAGGCTAACCGCTCATACGATGAACTACTCGAATATCAAGCTCAGCTTCTGGAAAGTATGAGAAGCGAGGTAGAGAATTACATAGCTTATGATTATCCCGGAAGAAGGCACCAGTTTGACCGATACTTCGACCAATATGAAGCGATTAACGGATTAGAAAAGACTCTAGCAAAAACAAGTCTCCATCAAGAAGAGCAGATTTATATTACTCTGGTTAATGAAGAATATATCAGATTTTTGAAACTGATCGTCGATATTGATGATGTTGCATGGAGAATTGCTGCATTACCGAATGACAGAAGGGTCAGGCAGATTGAAAACCAGATAAATGAAATTGATGAAATGAGAGTCAGTCTTTTAGCAAACAGACTTATTCATAATCTAAAAAACCAGAGAATCATTGTCGATAATGAACCAAACAGGACCTGGAGTCCTTTCTCCAATTACATAATCTTAACGGAAGCCGAGAGACTTATAAACGCCAGTTTTCAGGATGCTAAAGTATTAGCCAGAGAGATTATCACTAAGGAGAACATCTTAACAGAGAGATCTGCAGAGTTATCAGAAACAGAGATCGTTGATCTGGAGCAAAGTATTAAGCTATTATACAAGGAGTCGGAAGAGAAATGGAGGTTGGTAGATAATTCTGATGTGCAGGTGATGATGATTGACGAAGAACTCGATCGTTTATCAGAATTGAGAATCGGCTTAATAGACATTGTAGAGCCAGTTTCCCGTTCATTTCATGAAATGGTCTCACAGAGGTTAAGAAGAGTAAATAGTGATTCATTCTATGCCAGTGACCAGACTTTTACTTTCAGTATGGAAGCTATTAATAGAACGAGATCAGAGCTGGGCCTGATAAATCAGCAATATGATTATGCTTTATTGGATATCCTGTTTCAGGAAAATGTTCGTCGGGAAAGAGAGTATCGTGCTTTGATGCAACGGCTTGATAGTAGTGAAAGAAGGTAGAGTAATGAAATACAGATTGATCCGCCTTCTTGTTGTCCTATTATTGACAGTTGTCCTCAGTTCGACAGCTTTCAGTAATACTGATGAGAGAGAACTTGATGAACTCTATCAGGAAAACATAAGATTGAAACAACAGCTCTACGAGTCGACCGTTAGCTTTATCGACCGAAATCCCGATTTCACCAGGTTGGAAGATTTATACTTTAAGTTGGGAGAACTGAGTGCAGAACTGTTTGTAACTGATCCGCAAACGATCCTGATTAATTTCAGAAAAGTCATGGAGTTGAATCCCGATTACTCTTTTAGAGATGTCGTTCTCTATAATATTGCCTATTATTCAAGCGATTATGTAAAACAGCAAAGAGATCTTAAAAGAAATGAATATATTCAAACTATGATTTCGAGTGGTCGTCTTGAGCCGGTAATCAGATGGGATGAGGAATACCGTTTATCTGAAGAATCATTGTCAGAGGCTATTTCTGCTTATAGTGAAATACTAACCAGGTTTCCCGATTCCAGATATTTTTCTGAGAGTATTTATCGATTATCAGTGCTCCTCTATGAAATAGGTCTGGATGCTGATGAACCGATCATCTATTATCAGAGGGCTCGGGAGCTATTAGATTTTGTGGCCGAAAGAGATGATGATCAATATCGTAATCTGGGACTATATCAAAGAGGTTGGGCTCATTTTAGTTCTGGTTGGTATGAGGAAGCGATATCAGACTTTTCCACGATTCTAAACATTATTCCGGAAGAACCGCTCCTGAGATCATATTTTGAGCAGGATGCAATGGAGAATATTGCTTTTTGTCTGGAGCGCATGGATCAGGGTGATTATTCTTCGTCTGCAAGATCAGCCAGATATGCTCAAGAACATCTACCCCGACTTTTGGATAATGAAAAATATATCAAAATGATTATCCGGAGGGTTATCGGGATTAAGATGGAGCTAAATGCTCCTTTCCAGGCCATCGATTATTATAACTCATTACTGGAATTATTTCCTTTGAGTATTAACAATCCTGCGATTATTGATACGATAGCTACCATATACCAAAGGTATTCGTTTATGTTTGGTGATGAGGAGAGGGTTAGAGATTTAGTATCCGTTCAGAAAGAGAAAATAGTCGATTTTTTTAATGTCGATTCCGAATGGTATCAATACAATTCTCAATCGGATTTGCAGGAACATCTGGAGATAATCAGATTAGCGTATGAATTTATTGAGCCGCGATATTTCAATCGTTTTGTGAACGATCAGAATGAAAAGAATTTAACTAAATATAGAGAGTTAGTTCAAGAATACATCAGATTTCCCGAATTCAGTGATGAGCCGGGAAGAGAATGGATTCAAGAGAAGCAGAAGAAGATCATAGAAGCAATGTTAGTCTTAGCCCAGATTGAAGAACTACCTTATTATTATTTAGAGGCACATCAGCTATTAGCTGAGTATAATAACAGTTATCCCAATAATATTGATTATACAGATTTTGAGTTCCGGAAGTTTCTTCTTATAGAGACCATTTTTGATCAATTATTTGAAGGATTGGCTGAACAATCCTATCACGATGAAAACAATGATCTGATTCTAACCAGAGAGGAGTTAAAAGATCTATTTCTTTCCAACTCTCAGGAATTTCTAATTACCTTTACATCACTAATGGATATCGAAAGCTATGAAGAGGATATTGTCCGGATTTTGTATAAAAGGGCTATAATTTTTCTGTT
>CAZSVG010000092.1:0-5349 GCA_964610195.1 uncultured Candidatus Cloacimonadota bacterium
GATACCGAATTATACCGCTATTTCAATACCAATAATCTCTGGATCAACTTAAGAATCATGAAAAAGTTGATGATGGAGAATAACAGTCTCTTTTTGTTACCGATGATTCTCAACGCTAAAGAGGTTGACGGAACCCCGATAACTCAGATAGAGACTGCCATGGGAGCAGCTATCAGTATGTTTCCCGGCTCCAGGGCAGTAATAGTGCCCAGGAACAGATTCGCCCCGGTCAAAAAGACTAATGATCTGCTCACTATCTGGTCTGATGCCTATGTTCTGACTGATGATTATCGGGTGGTTCTTAACGAAGAATGTAAAAAGGTTCCGACCGTAATTCTGGATGAGGAGTATTATAAAACCATTGATCAATTACAGGAGAGGTTTCCCCAAGGCGCTCCATCATTAAAAAACAGTGAAAGATTTGAGATCCAGGGAGATATCAGTTTTGGTGAAGATGTAGTGGTAAAAGGAAAGGTCAAGCTGAAAACCCGTCATCCGGTATTTATTTGCGACACGGAGTTTAAGAAGGATAAAATATACTAACTTATATAACAACAGGAAGTTGGAATTAACTTTTGTCAGTCAGATAGGTGGGTGATTGAACCGCTATAGATGGGCAAAAAACTTCCATTTTCTAACTGGAGGATTAATGCCCCTTGATTGTTGATACCCTTAGCCAGTCCTGATAATTCTTCATACTCGGTTTTCAAAACAATTCTTTTGTTCTTCAGGAAAGATAATTTCTCGTTATAAAGGTTTTTGTAGTGTTCCAATTCATGTTCCAGATAATCAGGAAGCCCTTGAGCAAAGCTTTCGAATATTTGCACCAGCAGTTCTTGATTATCGATCTTCTTATTGAGGAATAAGGTTAGAGAAGCAGTTTTATTATCTAACTGGGGAGGGAGTTCAGTATTGTTGGTATTCAGGCCAACCCCGGAAAGGATATATTTCAGATCTGGATAGGCAGAGGTGAGGATACCCCCCAGTTTTTTGTCTTTAAGCATGATATCGTTAGGCCATTTGATAGCGAGCTCATCGTTTGTTTCCCGATAAAGGGTGCTGATGGCTTCAACGATGCATAGAGCCAGGTATATGGTGATAGAACTTCTTAACGGCAGGTTGAAGAAACCGGCTGTAAACCATAACCCTTCCCGGGGAGAGAACCATTGATTATCGTTTCTCCCCTTGCCATGAGTTTGCATTTCAGCGACAAGGAGAAAATTGCCCTGCACCTCTCTGTTCACAATGAGATTTCTGGCCCGGGTAAAGGTGCTGTCTATCTTCTTAAAACTCAGAATCTGATCAAAAAATGGAATTTCTTTCATAATATTAACATGGCATCCCCATAGCTGAAGAAACGATATCGTTCCTTTACTGCCGATTCATATGCCTTTAAAATGTTTTCATACCCTGCAAAGGCAGAAACGAGCATCATGAGCGTTGATTCAGGGAGATGAAAATTAGTTAATAACCCATCAATAACTTTAAAAGTGTAACCGGGATAGATAAATAGTTGTGACCACATCGAACCGGCAGAGAGAGGGGTGAATTCCTTTTTTTTCTTCGGAGAATCAGAATAAAAACCAACCTGGAAAGAATCTCTTTCCTTGTCACCAACAGTTGCTTGAGCAAAACTCTCCAGAGTACGAACAGAGGTTGTGCCTACTGCAATTACCCGTCTTCCTTCACATTTAGCTTGATTGATGATAAGGGAGGTTTCCGGAGATATCGAACAGTATTCCCGGTGCATTTTATGATCGAGGATATTTTCAGATTTCACAGGTCGAAAGGTATCAAGTCCGATATGGAGAATAACTCTGGCGATGATAATCCCCTTGTCAGATAAAGACTTCAGCATCTGGTCAGTGAAATGGAGACCGGCAGTCGGAGCAGCAGCTGAACCTCTTTCTGTGGCATAGACAGTCTGATAGGTATCAAAGTCTTCGTTAGTAACCTTTCTTTTGATATATGGAGGAAGGGGCATCTCGCCCAGAACGTCTAGAAGTTGCCAGAAATCAACTTCATAGTGGAATTGAACTAATCGCAGACCGTCAGGCAGATGATCTGCTATTGTTCCCTGCATTTGATCGGAAAAGATGATCCTGGTGCCGATTTTTAATTTACTGCCCGGTCTGACCATACATTCCCAAAAACCTGTTTGGATTTCCTTTAATAAGAGAACTTCTACTCCGGCTCCACTCTCCTTCTTTCCTTTTAGTCGGGCAGGAATGACTTTTGATGTATTGAGAACCAAAACATCACCGCTGTTCAAGAATTGTTCTATTTCAGCAAATCGATGATGAGCAAGATGGCCTTTATTTCTGTCCAAATGAAGTAAGCGGCAGTTATCTCTCTTTATTGGAGGATATTGGGCAATTAATTCTCCCGGTAGATGATAGTGATATGATCTTCTATCAGTAAGGGACATTTTCAGCATCTGAGAGGGTGGCCGTGAAGCTTCCGAAAATTACTTTGCTCTCCAGACGAACAGGGATTTTATGCTCATCATTAATCAGCCAGATCAATATCTCGCCGGTTTGTTTGAATATCGCATCCCCTTCCAAAATCGGCTCGATGACCAGACATTCTTTATCACCAAAGATTGTTCTGATTGTCTCTGTGCGATGGACTTTGATCTCGGCGGGATAGTTTCTCCCATCAGCGGTAACATTGATTACGATAGTATCTCCCGGTGCGAACTGCTGCATTCTTACACTATAAAAGGCAGATAGAATGTCCTGGGTATTTTCGGGAATATCCATTCTTTCTTCATTGAAACGATTCTTGGAGAAATCATAACGCATGTAGATCGAAAAGTTCTGCTCCGGGTAATAGTAATGAATCCGATACTGTCGGTATCTGGCTTCCTGTAATTTTTTGGTAAATTGACGGGAAACCATTAACTCTTTATCCAGAATTGATTCGATCTCATCCCGAACTTTGAAAATTCGATCAAAAAAGCGGTTGGTTCTGGCGTTAGATGTTATTCTATAAGCCGTAATACTGTTTCTGTACTCTATCTCTTCCACATGTAAAGTAGCCTGACCGGCACCAATAATTCCATAGCGGATATCAAAGGTTAGTCTCTCTCCATTTTGAAATGAAAACAGACTGGGAGTACTGATCACCATTAACAATAATAATATTAGGGGGATAAATGATTGTCTCGACATGATTAGCATTACAATTTACCTCCTGTAATAAAGAACTCTTCGCCGGTGATGTATCTGTTTTCCGGAGAGATCAAAAAGTGACAAAAAGAGATCAAATCTGAAGCTTGGGCAATCCTTCTCAGAGGAGTCCGTTCCAACATTTTTTCGTAATAACGGGATCGAAAGCTCTGATAATCAGGACTGAATTGAGTATCATCGATATCAACCGGGCCGGGAGAGAGAGTATTGATCAGGATGTTATGTTCTGCCAGTTCATACGCCAGAGAGCGGGTTAGATTGGCTACAGCAGCTTTTGAAGCTGCGTAGGCCGAACCTTTGGGTAGTCCGATCCGACTAACATCTGATCCGAATAAAACGATACGACTCCAGTTGTCAATTTTAGAAGAGGATTCTTTCCGGATTAAAAAAGGGATGGTTGCCTTGAGAATATTGTAGGTCCCCAAGATATTGGTTTCGATTATCTTCTGCCATAACTGGGGTGTTGTTTCAACCAGGGGAGCTGAATCAATACTACGCATCGAAGCGGTATGTATAAGTGCCTTTGGCAATATGGGAAAATCTTTAACTGCCTTATTTATCGACGACTCAAGTGCTGCCAGGTTTGTAATATCTGCCTGAACTGCGATGACTGAAGATTCATGTTGTTTGATGATCTTATCGATCCGCTGGGTTGAAAGATGATAGAGTAAGATAAGATGATAACCTTTCTCAGCCCAGCACGCAGCCATTGCAGAACCAATGTTGCCGTTAGCACCAGTGATGATGATAGATGGTTTATGTTCATTATTCATTTTACTCTATCCAGTATTTGATGAGCAACAAAATGTTTCTCCCCTCGGATTTCCAGTTCATTTCTGTCATCAATTAAACAAACATCGGTAATATCCTTCCCGGCTGTATTGATATTATTGGCTACTATATAATCGCACTTTTTGGCTTTCAACTTCTTGCGGGCATTGGAGATAAGATTCTCTGTCTCAGCGGCAAAACCGATCAGAGTTTGCGAGGAGCTTTTAACCTTTCCCAGTTCAGATAGAATATCCTGAGTCGGGACGAATTTCATATTTATACCCTCAGGACCAAGAGTCTCCTTCTTGATCTTCTGGACCTCTGATTTGAGAGGTTGAAAATCGGTAACGGCAGCCGTCATTATTATCATATCCATCTCTTTCGCATAACGCAGAGTCAGTTCAGACATTTCTTTTGCACTGGAAGCAGAGTAAGTGGTCAGAAAATAGGGGGCTTTGTCGGTTATATGTCCGGTGATCAGGGTAACTTCAGCACCACGATGAAAAGCTGCTCTGGCAAGAGCCAGACCCATCTTCCCGGAAGATTCATTGGAAATAAATCGCATGGGATCGAGATATTCCCGACAGGCACCGGTAGTAACCATAATCCTTCGAGAATGAAGGTCTTTTTGATAAGTGAGAGAGCTTTTTATATAAAAAACTATTTCACCAACATCAGGGAAGCGTCCCTTACCTTCATATCCACAGGCAAGTCGACCAGTTTCCGGGGGCATAATATGATATCCATAATGGTCCAGTTTGTCGATATTCTCCTGCACGATGGGATTGGCCAACATATTGCTGTTCATAGCCGGAACTATCAATATTGGGGAAGTGGCTGCCATCAGAGAAGTCGTTAGCAAATCATCAGCTATTCCGCCGGCAATTTTACCAATAATATTGGCAGTTGCAGGCGCTAATACAATCAGGTCACTCCATTCGGCAAGGGAGATATGTTCTATCGGCGCTTCACTGTTAAATAGTTTCGTAACTACCGATTGACCTGTTATGGACCGGAAGGTCAATGGAGTGATGAATTCCAGGGCATGATCGGTAAGGATAACCTTGACATTTGCTCCTTCTTTGGTTAATCTGCTGGCCAGTTCTACCGATTTGTAAGCTGCTATACCTCCGGTTACTCCCAGCAGAATATTCTTATCTTTTATCATACAGACCTCTGAATTTGATAATAATACTACTGCTAAACATAAAAGTTGTACATTTTGTCAAAGGAAAATTCCAAAGCCAAGCTATGCTGATATGAATAGTCTGAAGAGGTGAATAACTTCTGATCAGCAATAGATAAAAAGAGTATCGACTATTATCCGGTTGCAGAACGAGAGATAAAGTTTATTTTTTAAGTAGATAAGATGAAACCTGATCGACAA
>CAZSVG010000093.1:0-5294 GCA_964610195.1 uncultured Candidatus Cloacimonadota bacterium
GAGGGTGTCGGGAGTACCGATGCGATACATACCCCAGGTTTCTGCCTGGATATATTGCAGATCATCCATTACTGTGCTCCCAAAGGCTGAGAACACATTCTGCCGTTGAGGGATGAAATACCCCAGCCAGCTCTCCCGGTCATAATAGATGGTTAGTATTGTATTAAAGGCTATATTGGTTGGTGTTCCCGTATCTCCCTGCACAATGAGGTCAAACTCTTCTTCAGTTCCAAAGGAAATTTGATAACCACGCGTGCTGTGGAAATCAATATCCTGAGGATCCCAAAAAAATCCGTCCCAGAACATATACCATTCATTTTCATTCCAGACTTCGATATGATCATGATAAGTAAGGGGATCAAGTACTTCCTGACCGCTCTGGTTACCGCTCTGATCTCGATCCCAGAGAACCGGAAAGGATTCCCAATAGTAGCTTCTCCCTGCGAATTTCTTATGGTAACCATTGTGAGGATAATTAAATACTCCAGGATTATCTTGCCAGCGCAAATAAGGATAAGTAGTATAATCTTCCATCGCCCAGACTTCTTCGAAATCCCATTCCGTATAACAACTATTCGTTTCCCGGAGCAACTCGATCGTCATCTTCCCCTCACCTCCTGATGAGGTCTCCTGTTTTGATGTTATCATGTCCCAGAAGCTGTCTATTACCACACCATTATTGGAACCGGTCAAACCACCGACATTTTCTTCTGATATCCCATCATTCACCATGCCGGTTGAATATGAGTTGATTATGATAGAATAGGTCATATTTATTCCCACAAGTCCACCGACATTTCCATTTGATGCTCCTTCAACCCGACATCCGGAATAACTATTAGCTATCATACTGGGATCTTGATCATCAACAGAATAATTTCTTCCTACCAGACCTCCTGCTGCAATCCCGTAAGCCGATATATTACCGGTAGAAAAGCTGGAAAAAATCTTACCGTCATGACTATCACCTACCAAACCACCTATATATCGATTGCCGCTTATATCACAATGAGCAGAACTGTTAGATATCATGGAATGCACCAGATTTCCGACCAGGCCTCCCACTGCACCTTGTAATAATGAACCTCTCAATATTACCTCAACATGACAATTATCTATTTCCGTATTAGATTGAGCATTGCCGATCAAGCCCCCGACATTTTCTAAACCGGTTATATCAGCTCCAGATAGGTTTATGTTTCTCAATTCAGCTCCGGTTGCATGCCCGAATAGTCCCTGATTATAACCTTCAGGGCGATCTATGGTCAAACCGGTTATCGTATATCCTGCACCATCATATGAACCATAAAAACTGTCTTCTCCGTTACCTATCGGGTTCCAACCTTCGCCACTGTTCCAGGGTGGGACACCTAAATCAATATCAGCAATCTGAAGGAAATAAAATCTGTTATTTATATCTCCCGTATAGTTTCTTATATTTGAAAGATGTTCTGCTGTTGCTACCAGATAGGGATCCTGTTCTGTACCCGTACCTCCGGCAAACTGGGCATAAGACAGATTAACTGAAAATAATACTATAAGTCCGGTCAGGACTAACAGGTATATATATTTGCTCCCTCTTTTCATAGTCTCCTCCTTAAAGGTTTTTTATCAAGAAATCGTTCTCAAGCCCGGGATGGTTCTTGATTCTCTCGGGTGTGAGTGTTTTCCGTCTCTCTGTTCAAAACAAACAGAGAGACGATGGAGGAATGAATTTATTTTGGGTTGGAAAATCTGTAATAAAGAAAATATTGATGTAGCAATAGATCCTATCATAGCTAACTCTAATGTTTGCAATGAAATATGAAGGGGGGGGAGGTATGCCTGCCAGGATGAAATTCTTCTCCATAATATCTCCTCGATTAATCAACCCTCTTATCAATCAACAGCATGGTCCGCTTTTTCACAACACAGAATTACGATGAGTCCAATCTATTTGATTCTATTATAATAATTGATGTTATAATGTCAAGTTTTAGGATTTCTCTGTTATTACTCAAGTCAAGTCCTAAATGTTGGTGTAAATTCCAACTCATTGTTTTATCTCCCAATTAAAGACCTGCGGAGCTAAGCGGAGCAGGTCTTTAACATTACCCCGGTCTCAGGTTTGACCGTTATCATCTCTAATCTATGCTCCTCTATTTTATCCATCGGCCTGGTAAAATAGACTCTGTTACTCGTCCACTCTTCCGAATAATCCTGTAATATTGCTCCCAATAATCTTATACAACTACTCTCATCGGGAAATATCCGGATACAACGTTCCCTACGCCTGATCTCTCCATTCAACCTTTCAAGGATGTTAGTACTCTTGATTCTGCTCCAATGTTCCGGTGGAAAAGAAAGATAAGCTGTGATCTCATGAAAAGTACTATCCAGCCAGTCAAGTAATCTCTCTTTCCCCTTAATTTCAACACTCGCTATCAGATTTTGCCACGCTATATCAAAAGCTCCCCTTGTCTTGGAGCCTACTACATCTTTCAATAAGGGTAAAAGCCAAACCAAATCGCTTTTTGCTACCTTATTCCCGGCATTACGCATCCAGTGAACCATACATCTCTGTCTAAGCTGGCCAGGGAAACACTCTTCTATGGATTTCACCAGACCGTCGTGCTCATCACCGATCCATAGTTCACAACGCTCCAGACCTCGACTCTTCAATGATTGCAAAAACTCTTTCCAGTTTGTCCTGCTCTCTCGATTTCCCAGATGTAAACCCAGCACATCTCGATAACCGTCAGATCTAACCCCGAGTGCTATTAGTACTGCTGTCGAGACTACTCTGTTCTCAAGTCTGATCTTAGTGTAAATGGCATCAAGCCAGATATAGGCATAATGCTTCTCCAGAACCCTATTTTTCCAGGCTTCTATTTCACTATCCATCCTGGAAGCACAACGACTGACCAAACTACGATCAATACCACTAAGTCCCAATTCTGAAAATATCTTGTTCATCTTACGGGTTGATACCCCATTAATATAGGCTTCAGTAATGATACTGATAAGTGCTCGATCAATACGCTTGTATTGATCTAATATGGAAGGATAAAAACTTCCCCGGCGTAATTTGGGTATACCAATCTCTACAGGTCCTAATCCGGTGGAAAGGACATTACGCCTGCTACGTACTCCATTGCGATGAGTGATCCGGTTTTCTGACCGTTCATAAGGTCCTGCTCCTAATAATGCACTCAACTCAGCCTCTATTATTTCCTTAATACCAAATTCCAATACTCTCAATAACTCTCCGGAATCCGTCTGTTGAATTAACTTGACGGTTTCTTCAATCCCTGTTCTTCTCTTTTTTGATTGAGCCATGATCTACTCCTTTTTGATGTTGTTCAAAACTATCAAAACAATGAGTTAGTTCGGGCTCAATCTTTTTTTCCATCTAAGTCTCCCTAATTTACACCAACCTTTGAGACACTATCTTATTCAGTCAAGTCCTATATGTTGGTGTTAATTCCAACTCATTGTTTTTATCTCTCAGTTTAAGATCTACGGAGCAGGTCTAAAACATTACCCCAGTCTCTGGTTTGACTGTTTCCATCTCTAAAACAGATCAACAACCGACCAGAAGTGTTTTATACATAGTCCTATCATAGGTATACTTATGAGGAATCTTATAGTCAGCCGGAGCCGACTATAAGATTCCTCATTAATTTCCTTGTAATACTTCAGCTGTTTTTGTATTATATTATAAAAAGAACCGATTGTGGGGGAGCTAAAAGTGGTAAAACCGATGGCTGAAAGCTGCTAATCAAAAGGGGGATGATAATGGCGAAAAAAATAAAGTTAATTGACCTGAGATACGTTGCCAACCTGTATGAACTGGCGAGAAGACCACAATTCCCGGAGAGTATCCGGAAGCTGTTGACTCCAACACTGAGAAATTACATAAAAGCCGACGATGACCATCAAAATCTGGTGATTATGACCAAATGGCTGACCGGAAAAAGCAAGAAATTTGTCTTTCAGATGTCAAACGGCTCTCAACAGATAAAGCTCTATGAACCGGAGAAATACAAAAACAACATCCTCACGCCATTGCGGTTTCGCTCCAGGATGATCGTCCACCTTGCCGGTCAGTATCCTCACCATCTTTTAAATGAGAAGGTCAAGGAACTGCATCGGACCTATCCTTATTATTTGCTGAAGCAGGAACCGGTCAATCTGCGGTTGCTGAACTTTCATTTTGAAAAGCCGGTAAGAGAGGGGGATGAATTGAAGATCTATCAGATGGTAAGCGGCGAAGAACCTGATCCAGAGACCGATATTATGATCAAGACGGTTGCCTATAAACCTAAGAAGAGCGTGAAGTTTGAATATGAAGGTCAGGATGAACAGCATTATTACGGAGTTAATACCCGTAACGGCGAAATTTCCAATATCCTGCATTTCATCTGGCAGGAAGAGCTGCCGCAAATCCCCAAATCAGCAAAACCTTAACAGGGAGGAGGAACGATGAAAGCAGAATACAGAAGATCAATGAGATTTGTATCGGGCAAGGCAGGGGGTTTCGTTCATACAAAGATCAAAAAGGGAAGAAAGGCGGTTATCAGAAGCTTCGTTCAACAGGAGCTTGGCGAGCACAATCATCATTTCGGGATGGTTAAGAAGAATATTGCAGCTATCTGGAGCGAATGTTCTGCCGGTTTTAAGAATGATCTGAAGAGTTATACCGGGCAGCGAAAGGAGTTTTATTCAGGAGAAGAAATACCGGTTTATTCGAATTATGCTCATTTTATTAGTTTTTTATACAGATTCCGGAAAGAAAACCCTGAAATAGACCTGGCAACCGTATCCAAAGATGAGCTGGTCAATGCCGGCATCCCGACCAATGTAAAGGATATAATAGATCAGGGCTTTTTGCCACCGGTGCCTGAGAAGGGGGAGCTGGTGAATGATTGGTAGAATTGAGAATGGAGAATTGAGAATTGAGAATTGAGAATGTAGAATGGAAAATGGAGAATGAAAAGACTAAAGGAAGGATAGCAAGGTGGAAAGAATTGAGAATTTAAAATGTAATAGCGGTGGCTTTTCAAGCGAAGAAAACAGGGGAGATCAACATTTATTCACGTGCCTGAAAATAACAAGATGTGGATCTGTATTATTTCGATAATTGCGTTAAGTATCCCTAATCATATCCTCTTTAAGAAGCTCAAAGGTATTATACCAATAAAAAAAGAGAGATTTATCTGGCATTCGTTTTAATCGATTAATATATTTGTATCTACCTTTAATCTCAAGATTACTTAAATCTTGATAATCGTAGTAATCGATAGGGGTCATGT
>CAZSVG010000094.1:0-5277 GCA_964610195.1 uncultured Candidatus Cloacimonadota bacterium
TTACCTGGAAGCTGTTTCGCTTAATGTCAAAGTTCTCATTCCCGGTGTTATCTTTATCACTGGAGAGGGAAAAACCGATATCTAGTATTGTAGTGGCATAAGGTATTTGGGTGAAATTATATCCGGACCCGATATTGAAAGTTCCCATCCTCTGATCGATGTCATTCTCTTCCAGATCATCCGAGAAAGAGTTCGTGTTATAACCCAAGCGGAAATAGGGGTATTCTCGGAGTCGTAACATGGACTGAAGATACCAATTAGTGTTGGTAGTAGTCGTAAATTTTTGGTTGGAGAGATTATCTCTGATGATATTCAAGCCAGCATCCAAAATAAGTTGACTGTTTAACAAACTGACATTATCGTTGATATTAATAATCCGGGCATCATTCTGTAAGTATCCCGAAGATAGAGAACGGAAGCTGGCTCCGACCTCGGAATAGGAGAAATTAAGGAAATTTCCGGCAATAAACCAGTTAAGATAGATCCGGTAAGCCAGATTGGCTTTATTAGGGATGATCGGTTCCATATTCTTGTTAATGATGATGATACTTTCAAAAGCTGCGGGATCAAAAGGAAATGATTCATCAAGATAGATTTCCAGGCTGTCTTTACTGATTACTCCATCGATTATATTGCTATTATATATACTGGCAGCAATCTCAGCTCCCATAACAAATCTTTGTCTATCCAGGGCAAGGCGAAAATCACTACCCAGGACAAAGTTATCTTTTGGAGTAGAGAGAACCACGTATGTAGTATCAGTTCTCGAAATATAATATTGTTCTGCCAGAGAAGACATCTGGTCTTTGTTCTTGGCAAACCCAATTCCGAAACTAAGCAGTTCCTGATTACCAAATTCCAATTTACTGGCAAAAGTTCTTCTCTGGAAGGTGCCACTGGTATAAAGAGTATCGGCTTCGTTAAACACGGTCTTTCCATCGATTGCTCTGATAGTTTGTCCGTAAGTTGATTTAAGACTAACGTTACTGTAATGTAGTCTTCCCGATACTCCCCGGATATTTTTATTACTTAAAATAAATGTTCCATAATTGGGGGTTGAGTCGATTAGATCGAGATCGAAATAGGGAATTGTAAAACCGATAGAATAACGATTCAAAGGTTGACGAGAGCTGCTTTCATAAGAAGTGAGATATAATCTATGGCGGAACAATAACCATTCGTGGCGAGCTTGGAGGTTCAATCTGAAACTGGCATCATTATCGGTTAAGCCATGCATACTGGATTCACTCGTTTTAGAAAGGCTTCTGACATTGGAATTAAAGACCGCATTACCCCTGACTTCGAAAGGTAGTGATTCCACGAATGTTGGTTTTGACAACACACTGTAACTCCAGTTGGGAGATTGGATCTGCTTACCATCAAGATCAAACACCCTGATTTGAAAATGATAGTTGCCAGCTCTTGGGTTACGAATGGTGTAGACCAATAATGGTGGGTTGATGGTTGCCTGATTTGTTATATCTCTTCCGTTTTGATACAACCTTAGCGTTCCGGTATTAATACTACTCTCTATACTGTAAAAAGATACTGCGAAAACCAGATCCTGATCAGGATTGACCTCAGTAACAGGGTTGAGAAGAATAAAATCTGAAGCAACTGTACTTAACGCTGGAGGCAGGAAAACCCGAAAGGGATTATTCTGGGGTTGATTTGCAGGTAGAGTTATTATCTGATCGTCTTTCTTCAGAGTGAAGTAGTACTCATAACCGTTTGCTGGAGGATAGAGTCTTGGCAAACGAAAGAGAACTTCCCGGGAAGTTATATCAAAGCGGTTTCTGGAGACTTCTTCGTAAGAAAGCTGGCCAATCTGTCGAAAAGAGAAAACGATCTCTTCAACAACTTCAAAAGAACCAAGCAGGTTCAGGATCAGTGTTGTGTCTGCAGTTCGATTCAATTCTCCGGGCGGGAAATGTTGTGGTATTACTTCGGCTTGCAAGGAGATTAGAATAGTCAGCAAAGCCACTATTACGATGAATTTCATGATCCCCCCCGGTTATTCTAACTCAATTTCGATAACTCTTCTATCATTATTCTGGTCTAAAAGTTCTATCTTCAGGGAGTTTGTTTCACTGTATGGCATATCTTCGATCGCTTCCAACCATTCGGGGTCAATTTCTTCAGTCTGATAAACTTCCAATTCCCCATTGGGACTTGATTTGCCGGTATAACCGGCAGGAACATCGGCTTTCCTACCTGAGATAGTATTTTCAACTTCGAAAATCCCCTTAAGAGTGACTATATAGGTTGTACCATCATCTTCTGCTTCGATAAAACCTTCCGTTCCTTTGACAGAAGCCACTGTAGTCGGAGTTTCTATCTCATATCGACCTTTACGGCTATTGATACTGGAAAATATGTTCCCGATTCTGAGAAAAGAGGTTTTATTTAATTTATCTTCTTCTCTACTGGCATTTATTGTTAAAATAGTATTAGGAAAGAGTCTGAAAGTAGCCCCATCATCAATGAATTTGATAAAGGCGAAGGAATCGTCTTTGCTGCTGAGAATATCATTATTAATAAGTGGCAAACCTTCTTGAAGCCTGCTCTCTTTCTGTTCACGAAAAAGGGTGATTTCCCCTCTCATTCTCAGGGTTAAAGCAACAGGTGTTTCTGCTGCGAACAAACCGGTAATAATTAGTAGTGCTACTGAGATCAATAGAATCTGTTTCATTTTCAATCCTCCCCTTATTCAGCAAGCTTTACATCAGTGACTGCACGATCACTTATTTGATGGATTATTTGTTCAGCACCCTGACCACTCCAGACGGTTCCATTGTAATTAATCACTCCGCTCGGATCAAAACCGGAATTGAGCAGTTCAGTGACCCATTGAATATTCAAATTCATCAGGTATATTCTGATGGCGTTCATGGTAATCTCATTATCATATCCTCCACTTTCTGATACTGAATACCTGAAAGCGTAAATCGGACTACTAAGCATGCCTGCTTCTGCTACTGTTGGGTCAATCAGAGGGGTAGAGATTTGCCAGATGTAATACTTACCTTCCTGCAAAGGTAAGTAGCCCGAATAATAATTGACAGTTTGAACTTCTACGGAATAATCCCAACCATTATAGATGCTGGGTCCTTCATCGACTAGAAAATCGTAACTAAGGAGAGCGAGGTCATCAAATTCTTTGATTTTCAGAGTAAATGGGTTATAGGGGCTGATAACCAAGTTACTTGACCAGAGAAAGTTAACCGGTAGACCACTGACTACCGGGATAGTACTTCCGACGGGAGCACCCGGGCTAATAAGGAACAAACCGCCAGGATTGCGGATTACAAAAGTTAAACTGACCTCTTCAGACAAGTTTTGCTGATTATCATCCCGAAACTGAGTTGTAAAAGTATAGGTGCCATCAGGTAATAAGCCTGTCTGTAAGATGATATCACGAAATTCCGGGATTTTGTCTATAACATCTAAGGCAGAAAATGTAGGGTCGGGTGAATCGAAGAGAGTAGAACCAACTTCGGTCATAATATCCCTATTAGTAAAGCTCAATTGTTGGCCGGGTTCAAGATCAAATCTGTATCTTACCCTCGTGTTGGGCTCAATCAATACTTCAGAATTCATGGTCAAAGAGTAAAATAGATATGGATGTGCTATCTGCTGTTGAGTTTCATTTCTGGAGATAACTCTGAAGAAAAGCGGTTGGTTAGCTGGAACTTGCAGATCTAAACTAGATAGGCGGAGAACATTATAAAATGTTGGTCCAGTTAAGGTTATTGACATTGGATATTCCTGAGCAATAAGGGTTATACTCAAACTCATTAAAAGTATAATGCAAATTAAAACTCTCATAAACAACTCCTTGTGTTAAATTGGAAATAGTCGATCATTATTATCAGTGATTGGTGATAAATCTCTTTGAAAATCTCTTTATTATTTGATTCCTGAGATGTACAGGTATAAAAGAAAGCGTCTGATATGTTTCAAACAATATCTTACCCCCATGCTAAAATCAGATTTGAACCTGATTTCAGAGTTGTTAGATTTAATGATAACTGAATAAATAGCCCCATCATGTCAATAAAAAAAACAAAATTCAAAAGCAAAGATCGATCTTCATACTACAAGATCAGTTTAGTTATAGTCAATTTTCCTTGACGGATAATATCTGTTGTTTGATTAAATATTGTTCGATAAAATAGTATTGATAATGAGGTACTTTGTGTTAAAAAGTGTAGCTATAATCACAGCCGGTGGGGTTGGTAAGCGATATCCCGGTAAACAAAAAAAACAGTTCCTTGATATCAATGGTAAACCAGTACTGATCTGGTCAGTGGAGAATTTCTATTTTCATCAGGAAGTCGAGAGTATCTTCGTTACAGCACCTGAAGATAGTTTAAGCTATACCAAGAGTCTCCTGGATACACATTTCCCCGATAAAAATATTGTTGTAGTCAGAGGAGGAACAGTCAGGCAGGAATCGGTTTATAAGGCCCTTTCTCTGATTCCTGACAATACTGATTATGTTCTCATCCATGACGGGGTCAGACCTTTGATTACACTGGAAGAGATCAGTCAACTTCTCGAATTAGCCAAACTACACAAAGCTGTTATTCCGGGACATAAGATCCGTAACACTATCAAAGAGGTGGAAAATGAACGGGTGATTAATACTATCCCGCGCACATCTTTATACGAGATATTCACCCCGCAAGTATTTGCATATAGTTTAATCAACGAGTGTCATCAGCGAGCTGCCCGGGATAAGGTGGTCTTTACTGATGATGCAGCGATTCTGGAACATTATGGAATTCCCGTCTTTGTTGCCGAGACTTCTGCGTATAATATCAAAATCACTGAACAGGCCGACTATGAATTTGTTAAGTTATTGATAAATAAGAGATTGCAGTGACACCTTTTGTGTCGTTAGGGAGAGAATTCAGGTTGAAAGGTATCTTCTGAAGAAAAGCATGAGGATTATTAAGAGAAGGAATAAATAATGCGAAACAGGTTCTTAAATCTTATCTTTAGATGGATAGAGAAGTTAGACAAAATTAGAATACCAGTCCCCATTATTGGCCTTGGTTGTGGTGTTTTGGGTCTAAGTTTAGTCAGGGTTTCCCCTAAGCTGGGAGAATATGCCTCCACATTGCTGAAATCATTAGAATATCGAGGTTATGATTCTACCGGTGCTGTTTTTCAGGATGATAAAAAGAAAATTGTTTCAATGAAGGATGTCGGAGCACCCAGCACCTTAATCGAAACTCTGCAAATCAACAAACAGCAAGGTAAGATCTTCTG
>CAZSVG010000095.1:0-5257 GCA_964610195.1 uncultured Candidatus Cloacimonadota bacterium
TCAACTCTTATATACCCTTAGGTAACCCTATAGTCGGCCACCTTCCGACTATAGGGTTCCCTTGGGGTTATCCTGGATAGTATTTCAGGATCAAAAAAAATGGCAGGAGATTATTGCTAACATCCTGCCTAATTGTTTTTTTTGTAATAGGTTAAGAGTTTGTGAATTCATATCTACTTTATTAACATCATCTTACGCGTTGAAGTATGATTATCTGTAACCATACGATATAGATAGATACCACTACCGACGATTTTATCTGAATCATCTTTACCATTCCAGACTGATCTGTAACGACCACTATTATAATGACCTCTAACCAGGGTTCTGATCTTCTGACCTGATATATTGTAGATCTCGATTAATACTTCCCCGGCCTCCTGAAGAGAAAATTGAATAGTAGTATCAGGATTAAAAGGATTGGGATAGTTACCGAGTAGTTTTGTTGTTAATGGACTCAGAGTATCACTATCAACTCCTGTCTCTTCTTCCGGAGTAGCTTCAACTATATTTGAAGGCTCCGATTCACCTTCTAGATAAACGGCAGTGACATAATAACTATAGGTAACTCCATTTACAACATCATAATCATCGTAGGTCGTCTCTGTAATAATTTCCGTATTCAGCAACTCATCATCTCTGTAGAGGTTAAAACCCTGAAAATCTATACGGTTACGAGTTACCGGAAGATCAGGATACTCCCATTCTAGATAAACAACACCATCCCCTGCTTCAGCAGTTAGATTATTTGGTGGTGGTAGTTCAGGCGGTTCAATGTTGATAAACTGAAACCTGATCTGGGGTTTGATATCAACTAGATTGATAGTCGGAGAGTTAATCTGACTGGCATTATCATTCCAGGTATATCTATACCCCGCTGGAACGTTAAAGATCCTCAACTGGCCGGAAGCATTCCAATTGGGAACTAAATCGAACGCCGTATCGATAAGGATGTTATCAACTCCGTTCCATTGGAAGGGTTCTGATAACTCGATCATATCCCATCCCCCTGCTGTTGGAGCATAGGAGGGTATTATCTCGGTATATTCAAATGGTCCGTTATCATGATCGGCAGCATTTGTCGCTGTTGTATGTTTTATTCTGATATGGAAAGAGGGTAAAGCATAAATCGGTGCTGACTGAACATAAAAACCGAAAGCACTCAAATCTCCTGAACCTGCAACTCCTGCCAGATTGATCTCATGAGCTGTATAGACCATTTGTCCCCGCAGACTGCGATAATAGATATTTATCGGAGCAGCTTGTTGAGTTCCATTAACTGTTACTCCAGAACCGATCTGGATCAATCCGGGAACCCCTTCGAAGGGGGTTACGGATACATTATTGGAAGGCCCCGACTCGGCTTCATCATAGAGGGCTGTGACGAAATAAGAGTAAGAGACCTCATTCTGCAGGCCGGTATCGATATACATGGTCTCCTGATATGGCTGATCATTGATCATCGTGCCGTCCCGGTAAATATTGTAACCTAGTATTTCCAGGGGTGTATCAGGAGCATCCCAGGCCAGAGTTGCTTGATTGGAACCGGCATACCCGACAAGATTTGCCGGAGCTATATAATTGGATAATCGCTGACTGGCAGCCTGATGGATTACTTTATTACCATCATAAGTCTGGATGATCACGACAGCGTGAGCTTTGGCCAGATCCCACCAGTTATCAGTCGTAAAGGTGTGGGAATACGTTCCGGTCTGACCCTGAGTGGTTTGAGTGAAGTTCTGCTCATTATTTCTTATTACCGAACAGAAATAATCACCGGGCTGTTCAGCATCGAGGTTATAAGAGACTAGAAATAAAATCTTGTTATTAGTCGTGGTTATCGACTGCTCCATCTCGATATCAGCTGTTATATGCAACTGGTTCCCGTTGATTTCAAAATCGAGGTCAAGGATTATCGGGCTCGGATTTGTAACCAACTGGTTGTATCTTGAAACGTAATTGGAATAGGTGGCTGTTCCACCACCAATATAAGTCAGTGAACCTCCCCACTGTCCGTGAGGGATACCGCTGACCCCGTATAAGTTTATCCTGGTACCAATTCCGGGACTTGGATAAGGTCCGTCATATTGCCAGATCAAAGGGATAAGATATTCGAATTGATCATTCTCATTAAACATTTGACGCAACGCCGACCGCGCTGCTGGACAGTATCCGCACGTAGTAGCTGTGAAGACTTCGCCGACTACAAAGAGTTGTGTAGCCATCAGCGAAGCAGTCAGAGCCATAATCCAGAAAAGGATTAGATACTTCTTCATAAAACCTCCTTCTTTTATTAGAACTAAAACCTAGCCTAATTCTAGGTTGAGTTGTTAAATCTTTTCCTAACTCTCTAAATTCAAGCAAAAAACAGCTAACCACAACAACCCCTTAAAACCTCAAATATATATTCTGTGTATAGGAAGAATACATTAGGAAATATTAGATATACAAGGAAAAGCTTAAATACTTGTCAAACATTTTTTTTTGACGATTTTTTTGATGGTAAGAGGAGAATACTTCTTTTATTTAACAGCCTCATCTACATAGAGTTAAGCCATAAAATCATAGACTATCAAAACAATAGTAGGTGTTGAGAGACTGTGACTATTTTTATTGGATATTATTCTTAAGAGAATCAATCTATGGTCCTTTAAAAATTCCATCCCACTATTATCTGGGGTACGAAAACCATAGATCTACCAATGAGTTCCCAAGAGGAATAATCATCCCAACCGGGCCATTTGTGCTCCATCCATATTCCGTGCCCTATTCCCGGCTGCACGTTGAGATAAATGTTGGGGGTCAGATCTACCCTATATCCTATTTTATGTTCTGCCCAGAGTTCCAGCCCTTTATATGTTCTTCCGTCAACATAAGAATCAAAAAAGTTATAGGCGGGCCATAATTCAATTTCGACATTAAAGTTTCGATAGAAATAGTAACGGTAGGATAATAAAAGTGTATAAGCGTTTGCCTGCCCGCGAGGCGTTTTATCAGTGTTTTCCCAATTCTGAAAAGCTGGTCCGAATCCGAGTTCTGATTTGGGAGAGATCCTATAAGAGCCCTTCAGCATATATATTTTAGCTCCGAAGGGAAACGTCAGACTGGTTTCAAGTGCCCATTTATGAGGCTTTTCAAACCTTATCTCTTTTGGGGATTCTATTTCACCAGGTTCATTTGTTCTATCTGAATCAGTAATAAAAGACTGGGCATAGATACATGGAATTAGCAGAAGTAAAATTATACCAATCAGAGGTCTCTTCATCTTATTACTCCTGAGTTGTTATGTCTTTGCAGAAGGGGAAGATGGTGGGCGTTGAGGGACTTGAACCCCCGACCACTTGCTTGTAAGGCAAGCGCTCTCCCAACTGAGCTAAACGCCCGAAACCGAAATATTGGTCGGGGTGAGAGGATTTGAACCTCCGACTTCTTGATCCCAAATCAAGCGCGCTAAACCGAGCTGCGCTACACCCCGCCAAGTCGAAGGTAATCTTTTTTATCTCACCTTTAAGGTCAAGACAATTTTCACTGTCTCATTACTTTACTTTTATAGAGAAGGTTTTACGTCAATAATTATTTTATCTATACTAGAAAGTTGCCCCGAACTGGAAGTGGGGTTCCCATTTCTTTCGCTCCAGATTGTAACCATAATCGAAGCCGATCAAACCGAGTGGGCTATGGATCCTGATCCCCAGACCGGTACCTTTCTTGAAATCGTAGAAATTAAAATCTTCCAATCTGTTAAAGGTATTCCCGGCATCGAAGAACCAGAGACCGATGATCTGGTCACCGGCTATGGGAACAGTAAATTCTGTAGAATGAATAATTGCCCGTAAACCCCCTTCAGAACCTCTTCCTGGTATCGAGCGTTCCACAAAACCTCTTAAGCCGTCCGGACCTGTTCCACCCAGATAGAATCTCTCATCGGGAGGAACTTCTTCAGATCTTCCATAAGCTGTAACATAGCCAAAACGCCATTTGGAGCGAAGTACCAGTTTCCAGAATGTTCTGGTATACCAGGTGGACTGCAATATCTGCTTGAAGTAATCAAAATCACCACCAAAGGGTCCTCCAGCCAGTTCTGAGAAGAAGATCAGATGAGATCCGGAAGTCGGATAGAAGATATTATCACGGCTATCCCTGCTGAAGGTCAGAGAGAAGGAGCTAGTGTCACGCCAGCCTAAACGGTCAAGTTCACGGAGGTAAGCAGATGTTGTTTCATTATCATGATTAATGATCTCATATTTTTTTCTGTAATATGAATAATTGCCTACCAATCTGGAGTTGTCCAGGAAGAAGAGAGACCTTCCTGCCCGAACACTTCCACCGGTAGTAAACACTTTGTAGTTGAATGTTGACCAATCTCTACGGGCATGGTAGAGATTGAATCCAACCAGGGTGAAGGTATCCAGAAAATGAGGATTAGTAAAATCAAAGGTAAAGTTCTGCGTAGAACCCCCAAATTCCCAGGAAACAGAACTCTGCCAGGCATTGCCAAAGAGATTATTATGGGAAACACTGAGCTGTCCAATAATACCATCCTGACTGTTATAGCCTACACCAGCATTAGCAGAACCTGAATGTTTGTCTTCCAATTCGATCAGAAGATCAATATCTCCATCCTGATTGATCGGTTGATAATCGAGCCGGATATTCGGTTCAAAGAAGCCGAGATTATAGATATTCTGTTGCGTCCGAATAACTCGCGATTGTCTGAAATAGTCCCCTGGAGCTATTGCCAATTGTCTCCTGATTACCTTCTCTTTTGTTTTCTGATTACCGGTAATGAAGATCTTCCTGATTTTTGCCCGGGAGTTCTCTGTTATCTGGAGATAGATATCTATTCGGTCATCAACGCGTTGTAGTTCATGATCAAAACCGGCATAAATATAACCCTCCTCATAATAGAGCGAAGCAATCTGAGCAACCTGACGATTGAATTTCTCCAGATTGAAGGTTTCATTTTCCTTGAAGAGGAATTTTTCCAGGATCACTTCATCGGTAAAACGATTATTACCTCTGACGAAGATATCTCCGAAGAAATATCTTTTCCCTTCATGAAGATAGATATCCAGGTGCATGTAACGACTTTCAGGAACACTTGTATCCCATGATATTATTCGGGCATCAATAAAACCATTGTCATTATAGTATTTGATTATAGCTTTTAAATCCTCATCAAATTGTTCCTGTTCAAACCTTCCGGAGCGGAGCAAACTGGCCCTTTTGGTTTTCGTTCTCCTTAACAACTGTCTGT
>CAZSVG010000096.1:0-5225 GCA_964610195.1 uncultured Candidatus Cloacimonadota bacterium
ATACCCTTAGGGAACCTTGTAGTCGGCCCGGGCCGACTACAAGGTTCCCTAAGGGCTGAAGAAGAGAAAAGACAGTGTTTTAGCAGAAAAGAAGAGAGTTGATACTGATAATTAATAAAAAAACTGTACTAAGCTAAAATAGTTGTTAAGATCTAACAAATAGGGGGTTCTCCAAAAAATGAGTTAAATATTAGATTGATCAATAAAAGAGTTTAGTTTTTTCCTCTTCTTTCAAGGATACAGACTCCGGCGGGGTTAAAATCGGTTTTTATCACTTTCCAGCTTGGATTCAGGAAGGCATAGACGATCAGAGAGAATATCCTGGCTTGATGGCTAATGATCAGGATATCATTTTTCACTTTCTTTGCCGTCTTGATAATCTTTCTTGCCTGAAGGAAATAACTGATCACCCTTAGGGTAAGGATAGATTTGATCAGACAGAGGAAGATCCAATATTTTAGTTTTATTTTAATGTTGTTGGGGAGTAGGGGTGGGGTTATGTATATTTCAGTTAATTGTGGTAGTGACTTGGAGTGAGTGAAATCATAACGTCCTTGCAAAAATGCCTTTGCTGTCTGCTGGGTTCTTTTAAGAGGGCTGTAGAAAACAAAAGAATACATATTTTGTAAGGCATTGACCTGTTTAGCTATCTCTTCTTTTCCTAAAGGAGTAAGAGTTGATTTTTTCCATTCTTCAAGGATAGCCAGAAATTGTGAATAATTCATCTTCTTGTTATAGTCTTCCAGAAGATGAGAAGCGGTGCCATGCCTGATAATATAAACTCTCATTATGAAATGCTCAACTGAATTCGTCGATATCACCGACAACGATGTTGGTCTTAAGAAGCTGCATAAAACCAATCCCCGGTTCCGAGAAATCGAGATTAAGCTCTTTCAGGATGGCAAATAGACGATTAGGAATTTTCTTATCGGTAATATTCGACATAATCACTGCTGATTCAGTGTTGTTTTTCGAGCTCTTGATACTCAATCCGGCAAAGACGGGAATCTGAAAGGCAATTTTTCTGGCCATGGAAGTAGAGTTTAACACTTCGGCGTTGTGAATCCCTACATCCAACAGGGCAGTTAACAGATCGGGAAGTTTTTGTTTATTAAAGAGGGTGATCGTTAGCAGGTAATTTTCTGTCGTCTGTTCTTCTTCCAGATCATGGTCGAACTCTTTAATTGTTTTGAGAATTTCATTTACGCTGGTGGCACTGATTACTCTCTCAGCAAAAATCGGATTTTTAAGCAAACGGGCAGATTTAGCAAGCAGTCTCAGATAATCTTTATTATGCTGATTATCACAACCAAAGAGAAAGACGATATTGATCGGATCAAAAGTTGGACTTTCATAATTAATGCCCTTATTGCTGATCACAATGAGCAGGAAAAGCCTATCCACACTGGTACAACCGGCATGAGGGATGGCAATATGAGGTAAAATTGCTGTATTTGCTGCCTGCTCACGTTTATGCAGAGCTTTATGAAAGCGATGATAACTGTCGATATAACCCTTTTGTAATAAGTGTTCTGTAATAGCATGGAAGAGTTCCTGTTTATTTGAAATCTCGGGATTGAGAATGATCAAATCGTGATTGGTATATTTTTCTAACATCAGGTTACTCGCTTTAAAAAGTCTCTTTTTTGAATTTTCTGTAGCTGTATTTGATCAGAAACGGGGCTATTAGTGATGAAAAAATAACCATCAAAACGGTAGCTGAAAGAACATCGACAGAGATCAGTTCTCGATTCAAGCCCATCGATGCCATTATCAGAGCGACTTCGCCACGGGGAATCATCCCGAATCCAATACGGGCAGCTCGAGTTGTATCGAAATTCGCCAATCTGGCCCCGGTAGCGCTACCGAAGAATTTGCTGATTATCGCCAGGATGACAAAAAGGAACAGAAATAATGGTTTTATAGTCAATACTCTGAGATTAAGAGTCAGACCAATCCCGATAAAGAAGAAGTCGATAAAAAGGGATTTACCGACCTGAGAGATCCCGGTATTGATAAGATTACGATATTCCGTCTGTCCGATGAACAATCCGGCAAGGTATGCTCCTGTTATGGCTGCCAGACCTGACATTTCTGCGAACCAGGAGTAGATAAAGATAATGGCTACACTGATTGAAAGGACAGATCCTTCCAGATTCAATTTTTTTGAATTCAGGAAAATTGCCGGGAGGATATATAAGCCAACCGCAAAAGCAATTATAAAATAGAAGATTATTTTGATTATGGCCAGGAACAGTTCACTTTGATAGATCGCTGTTGATGAGGTCTTTTCTATAGAGAGTCCAAAAATAAACGAAATGATAAGGATACCAAGGATATCATCTATTATTGCGGAATTAACGATACATCTTCCTTCAATACTTTTCAGCTTATCTATATCCATCAGAGTTATCACCGAGATGCTTATACTTGTCGCAGTGAATATGGCTCCAATAAAGAGACTGGCCACAAAATCATAGTGAAACAAATAGGAGAGAATGAATCCAAAGATGAACGGGAATAGAACACCACCAAGAGCAGGAGTTATGGCTTTTTTGGATTCTTCCCGGATCTTGCTGAGATTTGTTTGTATTCCGGCTTCAAAGATCAGGAAAAGGATCCCTATCTGAGCAAGCCATTCTATAATACCGCTTTTTGAGACATAGTTTAACAAACTCGGTCCAAGTATTATTCCCAAAAGAATAAGGGCTATAACCGGAGGTAGTTTAAATTTAATTGATAAAGCTCGCAGAATGTTTGCCAGAAAGAGGATCAAAGCAATCTGCAGTACGAGATGCATGACATTATCCATATTTATTCAAGTCCGTAAAAAATCATAGTTCGATCTCTTCATCAGGATTGCCAATCAGCATAGCTGTCTCGATGATTTGAATAAAACCAACACCCTTTTTTTCGAAATCAAGCCTATTTTCTTTAAGTAATTCTGCTAACCGATAGGCAGTTTTATCATCATTGACAAGACAGATAACAACAATTGATTCTTTGTGTTTTTTCTCCTCGGCATAATACATGCCGGAGAAGACCGGGACATCGAGAGTGATTTTACTGCTCAATGAGATGGAATTCAAAACCGAGGCATTGGTAATTCCCAGTTCTACCATAGTGGTTAACAAATCGTCAACTCGATGAGCTTCGTGAAGGGTTATGATCATCGTATAATGAGATTTACTCTCTTCAATTTCAGCTTCTGGCTTATCATACTCATCAAGAAGTTTGATAACATCAAAGGGGTCATGACACTGGAGGAGTTTCTCTCTGAATTCTTCGATTTTTAGTAATCTGGCTGACTTAGCCAGAAGTTGAAGGTACTCTTTATTAAATTTATCTGAAGTTCCAAAGAAGAAGATTATTTTTGCTTTACCCATTTCCGGATTTCCAAAATCGAGGCCATTCCGGATAAGGACAATACTCATGAACAGTTTTTCAACCGAATCGGAGCGGGAGTGGGGAAGGGCTACACCTGGCATTAGTTCCGTATTGGATACCTCTTCTCTTTCCTTGAGAGCCTGCAGAAAGCTTTTTTTATTGAGAATATAGTCGAGATTATAGAGATGGTTGACCATCTTCTCAAAAAGCTCTTCCTTATCCTTAACCTGTGGTTCGATGATAACCAGATCTTTATTTACATAGTTCGAGAGCATAATAACTCCATTAAACAATCCTTTAAATTAGTAATCTTACTATTATTCATAACTAACTCCCTGAAAAACTGGAAATTATTATCCCCCCAGGATTAAGAATCCTCTCTAGTTCTATTCCTTAAGGCTCTCTGTTTATTAAGATGTTCAGTATAAGTCTTGGAAAATATATGACGTCCACGCCGATCTGCAAAGAAATACAGAAATTCCGAATCAGCCGGTTCCAAAACGGCTTGCATGGAAATTACAGATGGGTTACAGATCGGTGTTGGAGGTAATCCGATTCTCCGATACGTATTATAAGGAGAATCGATATTCAAATCATTGTAATAGATGGTAGTTCTATGAATTCCTTGCTTGGATAAAGCATAGGCAACAGTTGGATCAGCCTGAAGTCGTTTACCAATATTCAACCTGTTTAAAAAAACGCTAGCAATAAGAGGTTTTTCATCGTGATAAGTAGCTTCTCTCTCTACAATAGAAGCGATGATGATCAGATCATAGAAGCTATAGGCAAATTCCTGAGGGAGATGCAGAGTAGCTGTCTTTTTAAAAAATTCGTTAACCAGAGTTCGAAGCACAAATTCTTCACTAACCCCTTCCGCAAAATGATAGGTTTCCGGATAGAGAAATCCTTCCAGAGATTGAACCTGAAAACCGGTTATCTGTTCAGCAAAAACAGGATCATAAGCAAGATTGACATAGTTATCGAAATTTCCGAATCCAGATGCCTCCAATCTCCGTGCTGTTCCTCTGATCGTTAATCCCTCGGGGATGGTAACCCGTTCCAGCATGATCTTCCCGTCAATCAACTGTCGAGCTACTGAAGCTGTTGATAGACGTCCGGAAAAGAGATAATTTCCATAACTCAATTCTTTATCAACTCCCTGAATGCGAACTAAAGCCATAAATAACCATTTGCTGCGGATTACGCCGTGTTGCACCAATTTATCGGCTATTACTGCTGCCGGTTCACCTATCTTGATTTCGACGATAACTTCGTTGATCGTTCGGGGGAAGATCAGAAGATAGATTTCATAACCGAGCACAGCTAATAAAAAAACTGCCAAAATAATCGCGAACTTTTTCATTATTCCTTTTCTATACTATTAAGATAGCTCTGCAAGATAATTGAAGCAGCAATTTGGTCAATCTTTTCCTTACTTTTTTTAATCGAAACCTTCTTCTTGATGAGGATTTCATTAGCTTCTTCAGAACTGTATCGTTCATCATAAGTTGTTACCGGGATCTGGAATTGATTATGCAGATGATTGATGAAACGAAGGATATGCTCGGTTTGCTTGCTTGCCTGGCCATCCAGATGGTAGGGGATACCAACCACAATTTTTGTAACCCGTTCTTTTTCGATTATATCTGCGAGCTGTAGATCTAACTCAGCTCGGCTCCGGTTGGTAATGGTTACATAAGGTTTGGCGAAGAGATGCAGTTCATCACTGATGGCTATCCCGACTTTTCTTTGACCATAATCAATTCCCATTATTCTGGACATAGGATGCTCTGATCTGATTATATTTCATTAAAAAAAGAAAAGTAGTCGTTACGATA
>CAZSVG010000097.1:0-5220 GCA_964610195.1 uncultured Candidatus Cloacimonadota bacterium
TGTCAGCGGGACATGGCATCCAGATAACGGTCCATACTATCTGACAGACGATATTATTGTTGCTGATGATTCTTATTTGATACTCGAACCGGGAGTAGTTGTATATGCTACGGATAGCGCAATCATCGTTGAGGGATACATCTATGCTAACGCTCAAGATGACGATTCGATAATCTTTACAGCCAATTCCAACTGGGACGGAATGAGAATCAATAACAGTAACTTCGAGAATACTCTGATTAATTGTCATTTCTCGAAAGCCAATCAGACAGCTCTGTTGATTACTAACTCCCGGGTTAATATCATCGGAAATACCTTCTATGATAACTCAGGGGCTACTGATCCTGGTGCTATCAAGATCACTAACACAGATGATATTGTGTTAAAGAATAACATTTTTGCCAATAATCTTAGCACAAATGGTATCGCTGCCGTCGAGATTAATGCCTCCAGTTTTGATGTTAACAACAATATCTTTGTCAATAACACCGGACACTTTGGTTCATCATTTGCTATCAAAGCAGGGGCAGCAATATTCTTTAATAACAATACCGTGTTTAATAACGAATATCTTTCTGCCTCCGGATTCCATATCTTCAATCATAACTCCTTCCTGCAGATTAGAAATTCCATCATCAGAGGACCAGGTTCTGCTATCTCGACCTTTACCAACACTGTTAACCTGATTGAATACAGTAATGTCACAGGAGGATACTCAGGGGTTGGTAATATCGACCTTGATCCACTATTTGAAGAACCTTCAGAAGGGGTAGGTATCGATTATAATGGATTGGAAGCCATCTGGTATCTGACTGATGATTCACCTTGTATAGATGCCGGTAATCCTAATGTAGCTTACTATGATCCGGAAGATCCGGCCAATCCCGGCTATGCTAAATTCCCGGCGAAAGGAACTATCCACAATGATATGGGAGCTTTTGGAGGATCGGGAACTTCTTATTGGGTCAGTATTGATGATGACAACCTGATCCCTGAACTGACTGATAAGAATAGAATATTTGCGTATCCAAATCCTTTCAATCCGGAAATCAACATCTCGTTAAACAAGATCAATTACTCCATCGACCGACCGGTTAGCTTGAAAATATATAACATCAGAGGTCAGATCGTCAGAACATTGCTGAATAATGATCTAACCAACAGAAAGGAATTTGTTTGGAACGGCCTGGATGAAAATCAAAGAACCGTTCCCTCGGGAATCTATTTTATCCGCTTTACATCAGATCATCTGAGTGTTAATCACAAGATAGTACTCCTGAAATAAACCACACACACCCCTCAAATAGAGAGAGCGATAACCAACCCCCTCGGTTATCGCTCTTCTGTTTTATAACTAGATATCTTATGCTATTCTTCTCCTACATAAGGATTAAACCTTTTCTCTTCCCCAATGTTGGTCTGGTCTCCATGACCGGGCAAGACGATCAAATTTTCCGATAAAACAAATAGTTTATCCCGAATGGATGCAGCCAAATCTGCAAAACTACCTCCGGGAAGATCAGTTCTACCAACATTTTCTTCAAAGAGAGTATCACCGCTAAAGAGATACTTATCCAGTAACAGGCATATTCCTCCTCTGGTATGACCGGGAGTATGGATGACTTTGATTTCTTCTTTTCCCAAAAACAGAGTCATCCCATCTTCCAGGATTACATCTGCTGGGGGCGAGATAGTAGTTTTCTCATAAAATAGACTCAGATTGAGATCTGCTTTATAGAGCATCAACTCATCATCTTTATGAACACAGAGCTTTGCGGAATCAAATCTTTCCTTAAAAAACCGATTCCCTTCAATATGATCACCATGTCCGTGAGTATTAATTATATACTTCAATTCGAGTCGGTTTGCTCTCAAATATTGAGCAACCTGTTCACCAGCTGCACCAGGGTCAATTAGCATTGCTTCCCGGCTTTCATCATCCCAGACCAGATAAGTATTGGTCTCAAAATCTTTTAATAATACATATTTTTCATACTTGATCATTTATTCCTGTCACTCCTTCATTCAACCTTGATGATATATTCATGGATATTTTCCATTGTTTTTTTACTGACTTCAATCAGATTATTAAGGTTATTGTTCATGCCATATAAGATCAGGTCTCTTTCCCTTGCTTTATTGGTATAACTCAAGACCATTTCTGCTGCCAGCTTAATTTCTTCTTCCCTTGCTTTTCTGCAACTGTTAATGATCCCTATTGGTCCCAAGCAGTTTGCTGCCTTCAATATAGTTTCTTCCCCTACATACCTGAAAATATTTTCCAGCTCTTCCCTATTTCTTCCAATAATAAGCTTAACCTCATTATTAAGCCGAAAATGCCTCCCGTAGCGGAGAAACTTGATAAACTTCTCTTCCAGCATATCATGTTCTATCAGATCTTTCAATCGGAGAGAATAACCTTTATCAGTCAGGAGACATCCACCCCCGGGAGTGCTGAATTCATGTAAGTCAAACTCTTTAGCTAATTCTAATTGTCGATGCCTGCCCCGTCCTTGAATATCAAGCAACTCCTCTTTCCTGACCCAACCCTCTCTTATTGGTTTTGTATCGGGAAGTAATCTTTGTGAAAGAGGTCTGATGATATAGTCACCATAACCACTATGTTTTTTCACCGCATTCATGGCATCCATTCTTTGTGACATCGGTCTTTGTCCAAGAACCTCCCCGGATATCAGGAAATCCACCCCTTCTTCTTCCATTAACCGGCCGGCCTCTCTGAACATCAGAGAATGACAATCGATACAGGGATTGATATTTTTTCCGAAACCATAGCGGGGCTTTTTAATAATCTCGAGTAGTTGTTCTCTAATATCCACCACTCTAAGGATCAATCCTGATGAACTGGCTATCTGAGCAGCTTTATCCGGGGTAAAAAAATAGCTCTCAAAAAAAATCGGGATGACATCATACCCCAGTTTCTTCATCCAGAGAACGCTCAACAGACTATCTAATCCTCCAGAAAAGAGAGCGAATGCTCGTTTTCCATTCATATCTATCCTTTATTCTTTTAATTTAATCACGCTATAACTACGAAACACCCTCTGAATAATAAGCTAAAGAGTCAAATATTATATCATCAAATGAAACGATCTCTTTCTGCATAAAGAAAAATGTATTACAAATGAACTTAATACAGAGCTTGAAACAGATGGTAGTTGGCAACAACTTATTAAGGATAACATAGATACACCTTGACAGAGTTACAAATGAATATTTTTTCTATCAACCATGAGAAAAGAAAGGAGTAATTGAGAGAGTTTGGATAAGAGTTGAAATTAAAGATTTGTGATCGTAATAAATAGCAATTTAGCATACCGTGATTTACTCTTTGAATGTCTCTCTTAATCCTGAGTCAATCTTCTCTCAAAAAAAACAATGACAAGGCAAATTATGTATGACATTAATAGTATCTTGATAGTGACAATATTATTTGTAGCTATTTTGTTGGCTTATGAGATCAGTTTTAGATTAGGACGACGATACCAAAGAAATACTGATCATGAAGTTAAATCTCAAACAAGTGTTATCCAGGCTGGTATCTTGGGACTGCTAGCTCTGCTACTCGGCTTTACATTTAATATGGCTTTACAGCGGTTCGATAATCGTAGCCATGCAGTGATTAAAGAAGCAAATACGATTGGTACAGCTTTATTAAGAACAAAGTTGCTTCCTGAACCTTATGATTCTGAGACTTATGAATTGTTGCGTCAGTATATTGACAAGAGAATCGAAGTCAGTAGAGTAGATTTGACAAAGATGGATGAACGGCATTTAATTAATGTAGAAACAGAGCTGATCCAAGAAAAAATTTGGGATATAACAATTAAAGCTGTGGAGATGGATCCACGGCCAGCCACTACCGGACATTTTATCTCTGCCCTTAATGCCGTTATTGATGCCCGGGGTGAACGGAATGCCATCCAACAGAGGTATGTTCCAGAAGTTATCCTCTTTCTCTTGTTTGTTGTTTTTATAATTGGTGGTGCCTTAATGGGCTATACTAGTGGTTTGGGATTAAAAAGAGCATATATCCCGACTGTGATGTTTACTCTGCTGATTGTTTTAGTCGTCTTTATTATAATAGATCTGGACAGACCCAAAAGGGGAATCATCCAGGTTAAACAGGATAGTTTAATTGAACTTAAAACTTATTGAAAACTGTTTCTTAACTTCAACTCATCAAATCAATTGGGAATAGAGAGCTATACAAGATTTTTTTTAAAGTAGCCATTTTAATAGGTCTTTATTGACAGAAAAAAGTCAAAAAAATACTCTTTTAACTGGAGGTTTCATGAAGTATATAGCTATTTTCCTGATGCTCTTTACCCTGCTATATGCCCAGATTCCCGAAGGTTATTATGATGGCACTGACGGGCTGACAGGTGACGATCTGAAGTCAGCACTTCATACTATTATATGTAATCACACCGGATTTACGTATGCCGCCCTCTGGAATATACTCAAAGAGACTGACAGAGACCCGGACAACCCTGATAATGTGATTTTGATTTACACCGGTTGGTCGGTAGATGCAGCACAGGAATATAATAATGGAGAAGGTTGGAACAGAGAACATGTCTGGGCATTATCACACGGAATCTTTAGCACCGGCATGGGACCGGGAACAGATGTTCATCATATCCGAGCCAGTGATATTTCAGTAAACTCAGCCCGTGGGAACAAGGATTTCGATAATGGCGGTGTTGAATACATAGACCCCGATGGACCTACCGGCTGTTATACCACCACTTATACCTGGGAACCGCGAGATGAAGATAAAGGGGATGTAGCCAGAATGATGTTTTATATGGCAGTCAGATATGAAGGTGGTCTGGGAGAACCGAATCTGGAATTGGTAGATTATTTCCCTTCGGCACCAAATAACGAACCTTACCATGGAGTTCTATCAACCCTCTATGAATGGCATCTTGCCGATCCGGTAGATGATTGGGAAAGAAACCGGAATGATATAATTTATTATGATTATCAGCAAAACCGCAATCCCTTCATTGACCATCCTGAATTTGCAGGTTTGATCTGGTTTCCGTTACATACTGAGGAAGCGGTTCTTCCCTCTAAATCAAACCTCTCTGTTAATTACCCCAATCCCTTTAATCCCAGCACCACAATCGACTTTTATATCAAACATGGTGAGAAGGGGATTTTTTCAATTTTTAACTTAAAGGGACAGCTATTATT
>CAZSVG010000098.1:0-4988 GCA_964610195.1 uncultured Candidatus Cloacimonadota bacterium
AGCCCGAATACCGAAAGAAAAGGCGATCATCACCGAAATTACCGGAAAGGTTCGAATCGGTGATCTGACCAAGTTGGGTAGAACGATATTCGTTCAAGCTGAAACAGGAGAAGAAAAGAAATACGTCATTCCTCCCGGTAAAAGACTGGTCATTCATCAGGGAGATTTTATCGAGAACGGAGATCCTCTTTCCGACGGTCCGCTTGATCCCCATGATATTCTGGCAGCCAAAGGTATCAAAGCCGCTCAAATGCTCATTCTTAATGAGATCCAGGAGATATACCGGAAACAGGGGGTTAAGATCGACGATAAGCATCTGGGAGTTATTATTCGCCAGATGTTCAAGAAAGTAAAGATTGTCAATCCCGGTCACACTTATTTTCTGGAAGGTGACCTGGTAGATAAAAACGATGTTTTAGTCGAGAACATGAAGATCGAGGAAGAGGGGGGATCTGGTGCTACATATGAACAGGTCCTACTCGGAATAACCAAAGCATCATTGCACACGGAAAGCTGGTTATCAGCAGCCTCTTTCCAGGAAACTACCAAAGTCCTGACTCAGGCATCTATCGAAGGGAAGGTAGACCAACTGGAAGGACTGAAGGAAAGTATCATCCTGGGCCACAGAGTTCCTGTTGGAACCGGTTCCAAGTATTATAACAATATAGTAAACAAAGCTCTGGAAGAAGGGAAAACTATTGCAGAGATAGTAAAGGAAATAGCTCATCAGGAAGAGAAAAAAGAAGTAGAAGATATCCTGAACTTTTAAATATAGATGGAGGAAAATAGTGCCAACAATTAATCAGTTAGTTCGTAAAGGACGTAAGAAGATAGCCAAGAAGAACAAGAATCGTGCTCTGGAAGCTTGCCCGCAAAGACGTGGTGTTTGTACCCGTGTTTATACGACGACCCCCAAGAAACCGAATTCGGCATTAAGAAAAGTTGCTCGTGTCAGATTATCTAATGGCTTTGAAGTGACTGCTTATATTCCCGGTGAAGGGCATAATTTACAGGAACACTCGATTGTCCTGATCAGAGGTGGAAGGATCAAAGACCTTCCCGGTGTTAGATTTCATATAGTACGTGGTGCTCTGGATGCGAGTGGAGTTGAAAAGAGAGTCAATTCCCGATCGAAATATGGTACCAAAAGACCTAAAAAGTAAACGTGAGGATTTATAAATGGCCAGGAAAAAGAAGTCAGTACAGAGAGAAATATTACCGGATCCAAAGTATAACAATATCAAATTGACCAAGTTCATCAACTGTGTTATGCGCCGGGGCAAGAAGAGTATTGCTGAAGGGATCGTCTATGGAGCATTTGATATCATCGCCGAGAAGTCCAAAAAAGATCCATTAGAAGTATTCCTGCAGGCAATAGACAATGTCCGTCCGATGGTCAAAGTCGTTTCCAAAAGGGTTGGGGGTCAGAATTATCAGGTCCCGATTGAAGTAAACGAGAAGAATGGTCAGGCAATAGCTTTCCGTTGGATCATCAGTCATTCCAAGAGTCGCTCAGAACAGAGCATGAAACAGCGTTTGGCTGCGGAATTGACAGCTGCCTACTCCAAAGAGGGATCCAGCATCAAGAAAAGAGAAGATACTCATAAAATGGCAGAAGCTAATAAGGCATTTGCTCATTTACGATGGTAGTGCAAAGCTTCTTTTATTGGGGTGACACAACTCCTGTACCATAGACTTCAGTCTGTGTTTTTCATCCTTCGATACATTCTGCTGTAAGCCAAACAAGGTGCAAGCAGCAGAAAACTCAGGATGACAGTAGTTTGTACCATAGGCTTCAGTCTGTGTCCTTGTAGCATAGACTTCAGTCTGTGTCCTTGTAGCATAGACTTCAGTCTGTGTAATAGAGAATTGATTTTAAGAAAAAGTATCGGGAATAATCCAATGACAAAAGCATTCAGTCTTCCGGCGATAAGAAATATCGGGATCATTGCCCATATTGATGCCGGTAAAACTACGGTTACCGAGAGAATCCTCTATTATACAGGTTATCTCCACCGGATGGGGGAAGTCCATGACGGGAATGCTTTTATGGACTGGATGGAGCAGGAAAAAGAACGGGGAATAACGATCACTTCTGCTGTTACCACCTGTTATTGGAAAGAAAAGCAGATCAATATAATCGATACACCCGGGCATGTAGATTTTACAGCTGAAGTAGAAAGAGCTCTAAGAGTATTGGATGGTGCTATTGGGATTTTCTGTGGAGTTGCCGGTGTTGAACCCCAATCCGAGACAGTATGGCATCAGGCAGATCATTATAAAGTTCCCCGCATAGCTTTTGTTAACAAAATGGATCGCCTTGGGGCTGATTTCGACCATGTAATCGATATGATTCATGAAAGATTGACCACCCATGCCTTTGCTATTCAGATACCTCTTGGTAAAGAGGATAATTTCAAGGGGATCATTGACCTCGTTGAAATGAAGGCTTATGTTTTCGATGAAACCACTCTCGGATTAAGATATGAACTGAGTGAAATCCCCAAGATCTATCTGGAAAAAGCGCTAACCAGGCGAGAAAAGATGCTGGAAATCCTTTCCGAATACGATGAAGAGATCCTGACCTGTTACATTCAGGGCGAACCGTTAACTCCGGAAGTGCTAAAAAGAACGATCAGAGAGCTTACCATTCAAAATAAGATCATCCCTGTTCTCTGTGGTTCAGCTCTTAAAAACACTGGAATTCAACTACTTCTTGATGCAGTTAACGAGTATCTCCCTTCACCACTGGATGTTCCACCTATTGAAGCCAGAGATAAGAAGAGTGATGAAACGATCCTCTTACACCCTTCTTATGATCAGAAATTTGCTGCTCTGGCATTCAAGATCCAGATGGATAAATATGTCGGGAAATTGCTCTATGTGAGAGTCTATTCCGGTACGATCAGGAAAGGGGACATCGTTGTTAATCAGACCAATAACCGTAAAGAGAGAATTACCAGAATTCTGCAGATGTTCTCCAACAAAAAAGTTGATATAGACACTCTCAGGGCTGGAGATATCGGGGCTTTCATCGGTACAAAAGCCTCTATAACCGGTGATACTTTGACTACAGAAGAGAATGACCTTTTATTAGAACCGATAACCTTCCCTGACTCGGTCATCTCGGTTGCCATTGAACCCAAAACAAAAGCCGATCAAGACAGCTTATCCGATTCCCTGAACAGAATGCAGGAAGAGGATCCGACCTTCCACACCCATCAGGATAAAGAGACCGGCCAAACTCTGATTTCCGGTATGGGAGAACTTCATCTGGAAATTATTATTGACAGATTGCGAAAGGAATATAACGTAAATATGAATTCGGGTAAACCGCAAGTCTCCTATAAAGAGACGATAAGCTCACCGGTCGAAACGATCGGAGAGTTTATCCGCGATGTTGAAGGAAAAGGACATTTCGCCCGGGTTAAATTGCGGATTTCTCCCTTAACGGAGGACCTGACAGTTGAGCAGAAGAAAAACAGGTTTTTTAACCGAGTGACTCCGGATATTATTCCAGCTCAGTTCTGGAAGGCTGTGGAAGAGGGTTCATTAAGCGCTCTTATCGATGGTCCTTTGACAGGAAGCCCTGTAGAGAAGGTCTTGATCGAGTTGATCGATGGAGAGTATAATGAATTGGTCTCCAAAGATGTTGATTTTCTGATTGCTTCTTCGGTAGCGGTTAATAATGGTTTGCCGAAAGCATCACCAGTAATAATGGAACCGATTATGCTGGTTAATGTCATGACTCCGGAGGAATTTGTAGGTGATATTATTGGTGATATAAATGCTAAAAGAGGAAAGATAATTGTTATTCGTACCAATCAGAATAAGCAGAACATTGTGGCTGAGGTTCCGATGAGTGAACTATTTGGATACTCAACCCGTATCAGATCACTTTCTCAGGGGAGAGCGATCTATACTATGGAATTTCTGAAGTATGAAAAAACCTCCTCGGTTATTCAAAATGGTATTATCAAGAATATTAGGGGATACTAAATGCTGGATAGTTTTTACTCGTTGATCTTTAAGAGATTGAAGATGATTTTTAATATTAACAATTTTAACCAACTGTTAGAAAGACAGACCAATTTATGAGGAGAGACATATGGATCTAACCTTGGAGTTTGCAAACGATAAGGCTCTTATGAAAATTGAGGGTGCCGTTTCCAGTGAGAATGTTTTTTACTTGCAAGAGAAGTTAAATGAAGTATTGAAATCTGATGCCAAATTTTTGGAAATGGATTTAAGTGCTTGTCGTAGCATGTGCAGTTCCGCTATAGGCAAAATACTTTATTTTTACAAGGATTTTCAGGAACGAACCGGAGTTTTAGAAATAGTTAAATGTTCCCCGAGCATTTATGAGTTGTTTACTACTATAAAACTTAATCAGTTGTTTACGATCAATCTATGATTGTCTTATGAATGACAAAATACTGGTTATTGATACCAACGATGATCTGCTTCAATCGATAAAAGATCTGTTGGAGCTATATAAATTCGAAGTTGATATCGCCTTATCGGGGAAAGAAGCACTAGACAAGATTTCTCTGTATAACTACGATGTGATTCTTTCAGATATTCATTTACCTGATATCAATGGTTTAGAGCTTTTAGAGCGAGTGAAGTTTACCATTAATTCGGAAATTCCGGTCATTCTTATGACCGGTATGATTACTGTGGATATCGCTATCAAATCTATCAATCTTGGAGCGGCAGATTTTATGAAAAAGCCGTTCAATGATTATCAGATCTATAAAGCTATTTCCCGTCAAATAACGAAGAGGAAGAAGGATTCGTATTTTAATAACTATACCCGTTATCTGGTGGGGACAAACTACTCCTTTGAATTTTCTGCCAACGACTTTGTAGAATTCAATATCACTGATTTCCTGGTCAGTCATCTCGTGAAGTTAAAAGAGATTACCCCGGCTGTTTGTAATGAATTATCATTATGTATTGAAGAGATGCTCAGTAATGCTTTTATT
>CAZSVG010000099.1:0-4909 GCA_964610195.1 uncultured Candidatus Cloacimonadota bacterium
AGTCGCAGTCCAGGTTTCACCATGATTGATGCTTCTTTTGATCATCAGATCTTTGGGAGAATTATAACCATCCCATAATTCGGCTGCTGCAAAGATCCAGGCATCATTGTTATAATCATAACAGAGTGATGGGTGCTTTTCATGATTGGTAGTCCCGAAAATCCAGACATTTTCATCCCAGCGGAAAGACTCTTTTTGATTGATGATTGAACTATCATCACGCATTAAATTGCTGTTGGCAGTCGAAATAGTAGCTTCTAAGTGCTTATTGCTCTTATTATTCTCTGCCATCAGTTGAGCTATCGACATGATCATGAAGATCGAGATTAATAATGAAATCAATTCTCTGTGTCGCTTAAAAATTCTTTTCATAATTCCTCCTTGGTTATATCTTTTTATGTAAAATTCGTGATTAGCAATAAACAATTATTGGCTGAAGGAGATAAAGACGATTATCTTCCTGGTTAAATATGTGATAACATCTATTTTCATAGCAATTACTCAGTCTCATAATCATATTCGAACCCGATTATAGCTGAAGCATTTTGTCAATATATATTTAAAACAACCTCCTCCGGTTCATCATTCTCTAAGAATGGTTTCTCAAGTTTAATTCTTTGGGATGGGGGTTAAGATAGAACTGCTCTGCCAGATAGGGTTTGTCGTACTTACGGACATAATGATTGATCAGAGTGATGGGGACTATCAAAGGGAGATGCTCATTACGATACTGGTCTATGATCTCGAGTAATTCTCCTTTTTCATCAGAAGTCAGATCCTTTTTGAAATATCCCAGGATATGGAGCAGGACATTTTGATGCTTGCGACGGGTGGCTATTCTTTTAGTTCCCTCCATCAATAGATCTAAATATTTTTCGGCTATTTCAGAGAAAGGATATTGAGCGGCGTCAGCAACCAATTTACCCATAATTCGATAGTGTTCCGGGCTGTGTGCCATAAGCAGTAATTTGTGTCTGGTATGGAACTTAACAAGATCGCCAACCTTCGGTTTGGTCGACAGAAGTTGCTGCCAGCGATGCATGATAAAGATTCTTTCTATAAAGTTTTCTCTCAAGAGAGGATCATTTAATCTTCCTTCTTCTTCCACGGGTAATAATAGGTAGAAGTTCATAAACTCGCGGGCAAACATTCCTATTCCGTTTTTCTGAGCTGTTCCCCCTTTTAAAGGATAGACCTTGACTCTTTCCATGCCACTACTCGGTGATTTACTTTTAAAGATATAGCCACAGAGTTTTTTCTCTGCTAATTCTCTAACCCTACGACGAGAAAAATTTAACATTCTTTCGGTATGATCAACACCCGTATTAGTGGTTAACAATCTTGGATTTTCTGGATCTCCGACGAGACGCATTGCTTCTCTCGGAACCGGTAAACCACATTCTACTTCCGGACAAACAGGAACATATTCCACATAAGGACCCAATACTTCCACCAAAAAGCGATCATATTTGTGTTGTCCGTCATAGCGGACCTTTTCTCCCAACAAACAGGTACTGATCCCCAAACAAATTTTATCTTCATTCATTATTTAACCTCCATCTGACATAAATTAAAGAAACTCTCTGTTTTTGACAAGAATTATTAAAGCGACCGTTAAAATTAAGAACAGATTGAATTTCTGAAGCCATATCGGCTTACCTGTTCCTCTCTCTTTTTTATTGACTATATCAAGGGTGGCAATAAATTACCTGCAAATCTGTCAAGGTAGGTATAATGAAGAAGAAAAAGAAGCTAAGCCCTGTAATCAAGAGAGATTTTTTGGAACCACTATTTACTCATCGCTATCAGCATTTGCTCTTTATTGGTTTGATCCTTCTCCTGTTATCGATCTTCTTTTTTAAGATAGGGTATCTCGGTTATGCACCAAAGGCGGGTGATACTCTGCAATGGCGGGGAGCAGCCGAAGTACAGATCGAATATAATAAAGAGAATTCTGATCTGGCTCTCTGGAACAGTAATTTATTCTCCGGAATGCCCGGTTATCTGATCAGTTATCCGGCCAGATACCCCTTCATCAAGAATATCTTAGATCTGATTACCCGCTATCTGATCAATTGGCGGGTTTTTTATATGTTTCTTGCCGGATTGGGGATGTATATTCTGATGTTATCACTCGGATTCAAACCGATGCAGGCTTTTATTTCCGGAATGGCTTTTGCCCTCTCCTGTCATTTTATAGGGTTGATAGAGATCGGACATGATACCAAATACCGGGCGATAGTTTACATTCCCTGGATTTTCTGGGGGGTAAGTTATCTCTTTAAACACAGAAATGTTCTCGGTATGGGCTTAACAGCGATGTTTCTGATCATGCAATTACGAGAGAATCATATCCAGATAACCTATTACACAATGTTGATGATCATTGTTTATGGAATTTTCAATTTCCTCTGGCACCTGAAAGACCTGAAAACCAGAGAGTTTCTGACAGCACTGCTTCTCTTTCTGATTACCCTGATTGTTGTCGGGCTGGCTGTGGCTCAACCATATATTAGTGTCTGGGAGTACGGACATTATACTATCCGCGGTGGCGAAACCGGATTAGCGAGAGACTACGCTACCGGCTGGTCGTTTCATCCTCTAGAGATTCTGACTTTTATCATCCCGGACTTTTTCGGGGGAATAGCCCCCTTTTACTGGGGGTGGATGCCCTTTACCCAGACATTTATGTACATGGGGATTATCATCTTTGTCCTGGCTTTAATGGCGATTTTTCAGTGGAAATCACGAATGGTCAAAATGTTGACCGCTGTCTCTCTGGTCAGCCTCTTTTTCGCATTCGGGAAACATTTCCCGCTTCTCTCCAATTTCCTGCACTCCTATCTCCCCTTCTTCAATAAGTTTCGGGTTCCGGCCATGATCCTGGTTTTGCTTCAGTTCAGTATGGCAATTCTGGCAGGTTACGGGATCAAATTGATTTTCGATAAACTTCACGGAGGGGATATCAAATTTCAGCGGCTGATCAGTAAATTATTGATCATTTCAGGTATAGCTTTGCTCCTCTTTATCATTCTCTCCGTTGCCGGTTTATGGACCTTTCTTCCCTTTCAGCATGTTGCAGATGCCAGCCGTTATGAACCGAACCAGATTAGATTTTTACTGGAACAGCGGCTAAATCTCTTTGAGAAAAGCGGGGTTACTGCCTTTGCTTTCCTGACTATCTTTTTCCTTTTCACCTGGTTGTTATTGAAGAAAAAAGGGGTTACCCCCTATCTGTATATGAGTCTGTTAGCTCTGTTGGTAATAACCGATCTGATGCTGATCAACCGCAGGCATCTGAAGAATATAGTCCCTCAACAGCAGATAGAGACAGAATTCCAGGCTACGGAAGCGGATAGATTCCTGCTCAACGATCCCGAACTGTTCAGGGTCTACCCCATCGGTGCCGAGTTCAGTCAGAGCCGATGGGCATATTATCATCAGACTATCGGTGGTTATCATGGAGCAAAATTACAGAGGTATCAGGATATCCTCGATAATTCCCTCAATGCCGAGTTACGATACCGGGAACCGATCAATTGGCATATTGTTAATATGCTCAATATTAAATATCTCCTCTCCCCGGTTCAGTTACCTTTCGAAAATCTCAGTTACACTTTTTATGACCGGGAACGAAGGGTAACGATCTACGAAAACCCCGACTATCTACCCAGGGCATGGTTCGTGGAGAGGACGGTAACCATTACCGATTCCAGACAGATCTTTCGAAGACTGAATCAACCCGATTTTGATCCTGCCAGAGAAGCTATTATCGAGATTAATATCTTTGACCTGGAGACACCCGAAGAGAGTGCAGTTGAAATTTTGGAATATGGTCTTCATGAGCTAAAATTCGAAGTTACCAGCGATAAAAAGGGTCTGCTTGTCGTGAGTGAGATTTACTATCCTGCCGGTTGGAATGCCTACCTCAATGGTGTTAAAACCGAAATTCACCCGGTCAATTATATCCTGCGCGGGGTTGTTATTCCACCGGGAGAGCATATCCTGGAAATGAGATTTGAACCGGCCAGCTACCGCATAAGTATTATTCTCAGTCTGATCGGTCTGATAACTACTCTCATTCTCATCATTATTGGGGGTGTGGCATATTATCGCCAGAACTATCGTGGTGAAATAGTCTATGTTATTAAAAATGAATAAGATAGCCGAAATTTTTCAGGATGCAATCCAGCAGGAGGTCAAACCGGGTTTATATATAATTGCCACCGATATCGGAAATCCTGCTGATATCTCGATCAGAGCATTAGCCCTGTTGAGTAAGGTCGACCTGGTAATCTGTGAAGAACGGAGAGTGGGAGACAGCGTTTTAAAGAGATATGGGATCAGTAAACCACTGGAACTCCTCAACGAACATAATGAAACAAAACAGACCAAAATTCTTATCGAAAGGTTGATCTCCGGAAATCTGAGAGCCGCCCTCATTACCGATAATGGAACCCCCCTCTTTGCCGATCCCGGTAGTAAGTTGGTAAATAACTGTCACTACTATAAAATTCCGGTTATCCCTGTTCCCGGCGCTTCTTCTCTCATGGCTGCCCTGATGATTGCGGGGCGGGAGAAACAGAGCTTCTATTTTCATGGTTTTCTACCCGCAAACAAAGAAGACCGGGTTATGGAATTAAAAGAGTTAAAACTGAAGAATGATCTGGATATCCTGTTTTTGGAAACTCCATACCGTCTGGAACCGTTTCTGAGAGATCTGTTAATGGTTCTGGGGAAGGAACGACAGGGCATTATTGCTTATAAACTTACTCATCCTGATGAACAGGTATTATGTGGTAACCTGGAAGACCTGATTAAGATGACAACCGAACTTCCAAAAGGGGAATTCGTCTTTGTCCTTCTTGCTCAGAAAAAACGGCGATCAAGGTAAACTTTTTATAGATAA
>CAZSVG010000100.1:0-4887 GCA_964610195.1 uncultured Candidatus Cloacimonadota bacterium
CTAGCAGGGGGAGCTGTTCTGACCAAGGATTTACCTTCTCAAGAGATCTGGGTCGGTAATCCGGCAAAGTACTTCAAACAGGTAGATGAAAAACAACTGCTAAACAATAATCTAGATGAAGTAAAGAAGTAGGTTCAAAGCATAACAGGCAAGAATTATTATCAGAGTTCTGAAATAACCCATCAAAACAACTTAATTACCGGGAAAGAGTTAATAAATTGAAAAATGATTTATGAATATAGCAAAACATCTGAAGGGGAAGGTAGTTATTAAAATAATCGAAGAATACAAAGACTAAAGTCTATGTTACAAGAGGTAGATAAATGAAGGCTCTGGTAATCGTACCGACATATAATGAAGCTGAAAATATAAGGCGATTAATAGAGGAAGTCCTCCAAAAAAATGAAAGCCTGGAAATGTTGATCATTGATGACAATTCACCAGACGGAACCGGTGGTATTGTTGAAGATTTGATGAATACTAATAAGAGACTACATTTGCTCAGACGAGAGGCCAAGCTAGGGCTCGGTTCTGCTTATATAACCGGATTTAAATATGCTCTGCAAAAAGATTATGACTACATTTTCGAAATGGATGGAGATTTTTCCCACGATCCCAATGTTTTACCGGTTATGTTAGAGGAGATAGAGGGTAACGACCTGGTGATAGGTTCAAGATATGTTCCCGGGGGGACAGTGATCAATTGGCCTATCAGAAGATTACTCCTCAGTTATCTGGCATCTCGATATGTCAAGCTGGTAACCGGTTTACCGATCAAAGATGCTACCAGCGGTTTTAAATGTTACCGGAAAGAGGTCTTAAAATCTCTCAATCTGGACAAAATTATGTCTGATGGGTATGCCTTTCAGGTCGAGATTAAGTATCGGATATGGCTTAAAAAATACCGGATCAAGGAGATCCCGATTATCTTTAACGACCGGGTTAGTGGTCATTCCAAAATGTCCAGGAGAATAGTCTATGAAGCGATCTGGATGGTGTGGCGCCTGAGATTCCTGGCTATTATCGGCAAGATATGAGTTTAAATCACGATCAGATCATTCCCGCCTTTAAGGTTGAAAAAATAGTTTATAAAGGGCTGGGCTTGGGATTCTTCGAAAACTCTCCTGTCTTTGTCTATCAGGGGCTACCTGGTGATGATGTAAAAATCAGAATCGTTCACAAAAGGGGTGATGTCTATTTTGGAACAATAATCTCCTATAACAGCAGATCACCTTTTCAAATACCAGTCAGTTGTGAAGTGTTCAATGAGTGTGGTGGTTGTGAGTGGTTACATGTTAAATACGAAGATCAACTACAATTCAAACAGCATATAGTAGAAGAGTTCTTCACCTCTCCCGGCCATGCTAATAACCAGATCGACAAGATCGAACTATCACCGAAAGTCAATTTCTACAGAAACAAGATCTTTTTACCGGTATCAGATTCGGAAGATGGTTTGATTGCCGGTATATATGCCCGACGAAGCCACAAAATTGTCCCCCACAGGAGATGTTTGTTACAACCGGAAGGTTCTGATCATATCGTCCGTCTGATTTTGCAATTGCTTAAGAAAGCAAAAGTATCTGCTTACGATGAAAAAAGGGATCAGGGAACTATGAAGTATATCGGTCTCCGATATAGTGAAGCATTGAACAGATATCTGGTGATTTTTGTTACGAACACCAGAAAGTTCCCCTTTTTTAATACGATTGTTAAATCCTTAACAGAAGAGTATCCTGAAATAAGCGGAGTTATCCAAAACATCAATGAATGTTCAACGAACCGCATTTTGGGGACTGAGACCAAATCCGGATACGGTAGTGAATATTTGGAGGAGAGAATAGGAGAGGTTTCTTATCAAACCCATTATACTTCTTTCTTTCAGGTTAATAGTGGACAGACCAAAAAGATACTGGACTTTATAAAAGAACAACTAACCTCCGATGATACGGTAATTGATGCCTTCAGTGGTATCGGGACTATCGGTATCTATATGGCAGATGGAGTAAAAGAGGTGATCTTTTTGGAGGAACATCACCAATCTGTCAAAGATTGTGAAGAGAATGCTCAGATTAACAATCTGGCTAACTGCCGCTATTTCAGAGGGAAAGTTGAAGACACAATCGGGCGGGTGATGACTAAGACGAATGCCAGCACCATTATCTTTGATCCACCTCGTAAAGGTATTGATAAAGCAGTTATCAATAATGTTATCGAAAGTAAATTATCGCAAGTGATCTATGTCAGTTGCGATATTGCGACTCAAAAAAGAGATCTGGAGTTACTCCAAAAGGGTGGTTTCAGAATAATCAAAATCAGACCTTTTGATATGTTTCCCCATACTTATCATATCGAAAACGTGGCTGTATTAAGCCGTTAATGATGAAGAAATGATAGTGAATATAAAACAATTGCATTATATCAAAGCTGCTTTCTTTATTATGTTCCTGCTACTATTGAACAGTTGTTCAAGACCTATACCGTCATTCCACGACTATACACAAATTGATACTACCTATCCTCAACAATCCGAACTTACTGAACCGGATGTTAAGATCATTACGTATGGAAAAGATAGCTTTACCATCCATCCGAAAGCAGAATATCGTGTGGGAGCATTAGTCCGTAGTAAAAGAGCGTATAGAACAGACAGGATGGCTAAAATCTCACCTAATGACTTTGCTCTTGTTTGGGGTATCCTGACAGATAAACATTACTACAGACAGATCAATATAAGCAAGGGTGGGAGACGATATTTCTTCAAACTTAAAAAAGGGGCTCAACTATCTGTTGATTGGGTTTATCTGAATTCCAGCAATCATCATCTCATTCCGGCGAATGATAATATCAGAAGAGCATTAAGAAGTGTCCGAAAGAATGATGTTATTGAGCTGGAAGGTTATCTGGTCAATGTGCATGGCAACATCAAAGGTAGAACCTTCAATTGGAATACCAGTTTGTCCAGGGAAGATAAGGGTGACGGTTCCTGTGAGATAATGTATGTTAGAAGGATCAAAATCCGACATCAAGTATATGAATAGTTTGACAAAATGATTAGTTTATAGGAAATAAATCAATACATCAAACATAAAAGACAAATAGCATAAGTCACATGAAAGTTTTCAACGAATTATTAAGTCGGCGACAAAAAAAGGAGAGAAATGTTCAATACGTATTTTTTGCATAATTTTAGAAAGATAGAACAGCTAAAAAATCTGACAAGAGAAGAGAGATTTGCTATGGAAGTGGTTGGTAATGTTCTCCCTTTTAAAGTTAACAATTACGTCATCAACGAACTAATCAACTGGCAACATGCTCCTGATGATCCGATTTTTACGATGACTTTTCCCAAAAAGGAGATGTTGTTGCCTGAAGATTATGATAAGTTAGCCATTCTTATAAAAAGGAGAGCATCCGGAGAGGTTATAAGAGAATCAGCTAATGCTATAAGAAAGAGTTTGAATCCCCATCCGGCTGGACAACTGGACCTCAATGTTCCAGTTCTGAATAGAAAGAAGCTATATGGCATTCAACATAAGTATCAGGAAACAGTTCTTTTTTTTCCAAGTGAAGGGCAGACCTGTCATGCATATTGTACTTTTTGTTTTCGCTGGCCTCAATTCGTGGGGTGGAAAAGTTTACGTTTTGCTACCAGAGAAGCAGCACAACTTGTTGCTTATTTAAAAAAACATCGGGAAATATCAGATGTTCTTTTTACCGGTGGGGATCCAATGGTTATGAAAGCAGACGATCTGGAATATTATATCGATGCTTTATTAAGAGAAGATCTATCGCATATAAGCAATATACGGATAGGGACAAAAGTTCTCTCTTATTGGCCTTATAGATTCTTGACCGATCCTGATGCGGAAGATCTGCTGCGGGTTTTAGAAAAAGTCGTCAAAGCAGGAAAACACCTCGCTTTAATGGTCCATTTTAATCATTATCGGGAGTTAGAAACAACAGCTGTGGAGAGAGCGGTTAGAAGCTTGCGTGAAACAGGGGCTGAGTTAAGAACTCAGGCTCCTATTTTACGAAATATTAATGCCGAACCGCAAATCTGGGCAGAGATGTGGAACAAACAAGTCAGATTGGGAATGATTCCGTATTACATGTTTGTCGTCAGAGATACAGGGGCTCAGCATTACTTTGGAGTCCCCCTTGTGGAATCATGGGAAATTTTCCGACAGGCTTATAACAGGGTTAGTGGTCTTTGCAGAACGGTGAGAGGTCCAAGTATGTCCTGTATTCCAGGCAAAGTCCAGATTTTGGGTGTATCAGAAGCTGCCGGAGAAAAGATTATAGTAATGAGAATGTTGCAGGGGAGAAACCCCGATTGGGTTCACAGACCTTTTTTTGCCGGGTATGATGAAAAAGCTTATTGGATTAATCATCTAAAACCTGCTTTTGGAATAGAGAAATTCTTCTTTGAAGATGAACTAAACGCTATCTACAAACAAAAACTGCAGGATGATGGCTCCGATAGCTTTGAATAATTAACTCTGTGCATCCTTCAATACATTCTGCTGTGATACCAGGCAAGAAGCAAACAGCAGAACACTCAGGATGACATTTTTTCGTAACATAGACTTTAGTCTGTGCATTTGTAACATCGGTGAGTTTATAAGCTACTGTCGAATAAAGACAATCTCTTCATTTCGGAAGATGATCGTGGTCTGACGGTTTCTGGTAGGTATTTTCCTAAAAAAAACATATCCCGCTTTTCGAGCACCGGGTAGGATATCACCAAAATGGAAAGCATCCTGCATAAAGTTAACCCGGGCTGTTATTCTATCCCCTCCTGAAAAGATATCGTCCGTTTGAGTAAATGGGTTAAACTTATCCCTGATATAATCATCATAAAATAGGACTTCAAACAGATCATTG
>CAZSVG010000101.1:0-4852 GCA_964610195.1 uncultured Candidatus Cloacimonadota bacterium
AAACTGGTAACTTTTCAACCGAAACGACTGGTAAGAATTCAACCGAAATAAACAATAAGAAAAGCTTGACGAAAAGGTCTTTGATATATATTTATCTTTGATAGCTTACAAATTTAAAATCTTTACAAGAAATCTAGCAGTTATAATTCTGGAGAAAATATGAATGGTTTAAAAACAGAGGAATCAAGAGAACAGGTATTCAGTATTTGTGACAAATTGACAAAATTAATACCACCTATTGATCTCAAATCAAAGAAAGCAGATGAAACTCTTCGTTTCTGGTTACCGGAGATATCCTGGGATGATATAGAAATGTTTAAACGGGAGTTTCTGGCTCAGACGGAAACAGCAAAATCAGATAAGGATAGAGAAAACGAGCCGGCAGACTGATTTCTGATGGATTAAAACGTGGAGTTTTCCGAAAAGCTGCTATATCACATCTGGGATGCTCAACATCTGGTTAAAAACCTGAAAACAGTTAGTGATAAAAGAGTGTTGATCATGTTTCCGGGTCAGTGGAATAATGATAAGGGGCCTGATTTCCGGAATGTAATTGTTGATATTGAGGGGAGAGTATTAAGAGGTGATGCCGAAATTCATCTCAGAACTTACGATTGGCTGGCTCATCATCATCACGAAGATACTAATTTTAATGAGACAGTGTTGCACATCGTCTATGAACATAATGGACAATATCCTCAGACGATAACAGAGAACGGTAATCAGATCGAAATCTTGGAATTGAAGAATTATTTGGACGAGGATATTACCAAACTGATCAAAAAATATGATGATAAATTTGATCATCATCCCGATTTTTGCCCATTTTTTGCCGGACTGGACGAACAAACAACTCATCTGATTCTGACCCGAATTGGTGTTCAGCGGATGGAAAAGAAGATTAAGCGCTATGCCGCAGAGTTATACTTTTCCGATTTCAATCAACTCCTCTATCAGGGAATAATGGAAGCAGCTGGCTATCATAAAAACAGCTATAATTTTTTACAATTGGCGATTCAATATCCCTATGTCGATCTTCTTCAGTGGAAGAAATTGGGGATGACCCTTGATGATCTGGTAGCTATTTTAGTCTATGGTTCCGGCCTTGATAATCATCTTCCCAGGGTTATCGAAAAAGATGAAGCACAGAGGTGGTCCTGTAATTTTCACAAGCAAGAGTTTTCCAAAAATAGAATCGATCTGCAATGGCATCTTTTCAGGGTGCGCCCGGTCAACCATCCAGTAATCAGACTATTACAGATAACCGAAATGATCCATAATAGCCTTGATAATTCCCTGCTCAGTGATTTTATGAAGGTATTTGCCACACCCTCAAAGCCTGATATGATCAAACAGATCAGAATAAGAATGGCAAACCTGTTTGATAATAACAGATTAAAAAAGTTTTACAGGATCGGGCAGGATAGGCTTGATATAATCCTGATAAATGTCCTGATACCACTTTTAATCCTCTACGGCGAGAAAATGGGTTATCAGCAGTTGAAAGAAAAGGGTTGGGAGATTTATCGCAGTTTCAAAGGGTTACCCATTAACTATATTGAACAGCTTATTGGTAAGAAATACCTGAACATTCCCCAACAAAAAATAATTAGCAAAAGAGCGGTCTACCAGCAGGGAATCCTGAAAATATATAATGATTACTGTCGTTATCATAATTGTGAGTTCTGCGAGACAAATAAAAAGAATCTGATTTTTAGTATGTGAACTGTTTATCCAGGGTAAAAATCAAGAATCAGGTAAACAAAATCTATAGACAAAAAATTTCTTTAATTTAATAGAGGTACACAATAACAGACAGGGAATCAGGAGATGATCAAAAAAGGTATTCAAAAAACGAATAAGACACCCTCGGAGCATCGGAAAAAGATCATTGAAATGATCGCTCGCTTCTATATAATTCTCTTAAAATCGGATGTAGAAATCAATCCCTTCGAGATTAATATGTTTTATTCCCTGTTGGAAACTCTTTTTTCTGACGATAATATCTCCTGGGAAGAGCAGATTCGAAAACTCTCTGCAGAAGAATTTGCTATGGATGAGGTGGTCGGTTATTTAAACCGTAACCTGATTACCCTTGATAAGATCAGACTTCTGATGAGTTTGATGATCTTGGCCAACGCTGATAGCGAATTTACCGTCGCAGAAGTTACAAAAATCCTTGATATTGCCAAGAAATTAAATGTCGAGACCGATAATTTTCTGGACTTGATGGAGGCGATAGAGAAAGATAGTCAGGAAATTGTTTCTATTGGTGGTTTTAAATACATCGGTCATACCAACCGGGCTATCTTCCGTGATTACCTTCTTTTCGGGACTGGAGAAAACTGCCACATTCGTTTCCAGGACAAGAAACTGGCAGCTAATGAATTATTAATGATGGTCATCGATGATTTCATTTTTATTGGCACGAGTAATAGTTCAAACACCTACTTGAATGGGAAATTATTACTCCCCAACCGCCTATATTATTTTCCATCCGGAGTTGTAATGATGTTGGGTGATCTGCAATTCAACTATCGGCATCTTCAGAAGATATTCCGTACTCGCAAGATCTATGATGTTATCGATTTCAAGAAACGTGATTATGATTTCAAACTGATTAATGATCGAAACTCCTATTCTATTATCGTTTACGGTGGCACTGTTTTTCGCAATGGAAAGGAGCTTCCCTTTAACAGAGAGGTTCACCTCAAATTTGATGATACTCTGCAGATTAAGGGTTATCAGCCGTTTTCAATGCTCAATGTCATAGAAGAAAGGGAGAACATCGGGACTGAAGTTCTATATCCGGAAAAGCTCTTTATCAACTTTCAGAACAATTATCTGACCACAACCCAGGAAGAGACTCCATATACCATAGTATCGATGGGTTTGGAGCAAAACGAACTCCATATCGAAAATGTTAAAAAAGGGTGGGAACTGTTTCTCAATAATCAACCAGTGACTGAAAAGGTCAAATATACACTCAATCGAGATATTCTGACCCTCAGTAAAGCCGATTTAGCCAGAAAAGATAAATCAGATTCTGCTCTCACCAGAGTGTTCATGCAACATGGCATGTACCGGGAGCAGTTTATTATCAACAACTATTTTGATTTGGTCGTTATCCCCTTTGAGATCGAGCAGATAAGAGCAGTAGACATCAAGCACTATTTCAAGGATGGTTCTCTGGCCTTGGATGGCATCTCTTTAAATGCTCACAAAGGGGAGATTGTTGCCATTATGGGTAAGAGTGGCAGTGGCAAGTCAACCCTACTAAAATCCATCTGCGCAGATATCATACCTCGCTACGGAAGGGTCTTTATCAACAATGACAGTCTTTATGAAAACCTCTATTTCTATGCGCAACATATCGGTTATGTGCCTCAGGAAGATCTGCTCTTTCCCCATTTAACGGTCTATGAAAATCTTTTTTATCGTGGAAGATTGATCCTCCCGGGTATTTCCAAAGAGATTCTCAATCGTAAGGTAGTAGGTATTCTAACCCAGATAAACCTGGTTCATCGGCGCAATACCCAGGTGGGAGAGATCAATAACAGCTTGCTTAGCGGTGGGGAGCGCAAGAGACTGAATATAGCGCTGGAACTCCTCTTTGAGCCGACTCTCATTATTTGTGATGAACCAACTACCGGTTTGTCCTCTACTGATTCGGAACAGATTTTCGATATCCTGAAAAATTATTCTGATCAGGGTAAGATAGTTATAATCACGATCCACCAACCCAGCCCCAATATCTTTGAAAGAATTGATAAAGTATTGGTCATGGATATGGGTGGAAAACCGGTCTTTTTTGGAGATACCGAGGAAGTTTTTTCTTATTTTGACCACGAGATCGAGCAGATCGTTTATCGCCGTGATGAGATCGAAAAGAAGCGAAAAATGAAAATGCCCGATTTTTTTCAGGATATTATCGATTATCCCGAGTATAATGATAATAATGAAAAGATCTATGAACAGATCGAGCAAACGCTAATGCCCAGGCGAAAATTCACTCCGAATTTTTGGCGTGATAAATATAAAAGAAAGCAGCTATTTGACTTGATCAGCTTTGAGGGGACACCAAAAGAGAATATCAAGACCAGAAATGAGATCACCAGAAAAAAGATGCGCCTCACAGAACACTTTTCTCAGTTTTTGACCTATCTGAAACGTAATGTTCTGATTAAGCTTCGCAACAAGACTAATCTCTATATAACTTTTGCCGAAGCTCCAATTCTGGCTGTTATCATCTCTTTTATCTTGCGTACTTCTCTGGAAGGGGATGTTTATAACTATCATCATAACGCTAATATAGCTGTGTATCTTTTTGTCTCGCTCATCGTATTCATCTTTTTGGGATTATCCAATAGCATTGAAGAGATCATGGGAGAGAGAAAGACCATAGAGCGGGAAAAAGTGCTTAATCTTAAACTTAGCTATTTCCTAACCTCCAAGATCCTTTCGCTGGCACTATTCAGTCTTATCCAGGTGATCGTCTATTATATGATCAGTATGGTTATCCTGAAACTACCAGGGTTTATCTTCCTGAACATTGTTTATTTCTTCTTTGCTGGACTGATCGGTTTTTCTATCGGACTGCTCATATCGTCCTTTATCAACAACAGAAAAGCCATTATCAATGTTCTTCCCCTGATTTTGATCCCCCAAATCATCTTCGGAGGTGCTATCATCCTTTATGAGAATATGAATCCGCAACTGACTATCAGAAAAGCGAGTTCTATTCCTGAAGTCGTGCAGTTCATCCCTTCCCGTTGGTTATTTGAAGGTTTGATAACTACCCAGGCTCGATTAAATGATTATAATTATAAACTGCAGCAACAGGATAAAAAAA
>CAZSVG010000102.1:0-4842 GCA_964610195.1 uncultured Candidatus Cloacimonadota bacterium
CTACCACCTTCTTTAAGAGACCGAATGGAGATCCTGGAGTTCTCGAGCTACGTGGAAGAAGAGAAGGTTCATATAGCCCGTAAGTATCTCGTTCCCAAGGAAGCCAGGAATAATGGCCTGAGTGGCAAGAATGTCCGCTTTCAGGATTCGGCCCTGCAGGAGATCATTCGCTATTATGTCAGAGAACCGGGAGTGAGAAACCTGCAGAGAATGATTGCCTCGATCATGCGCAAAATAGCCCGTAAAATAGCGACCGGTGAAAGTAAGCTTCACACTATCACCGATAAGAATGTCAAGGAGTATCTGGGACGGAGAAAATTCTCGATGGAGTTGGCCAATAAAAAACCGGAAGTTGGGGTAGTCACCGGTCTTGCCTGGACCCCTTATGGCGGAGAGATCCTCTTCTGTGAGGCTACGGCCATGCCGGGTAAAGGAGAACTCTCTCTGACCGGATTACTTGGAGAGGTCATGAAAGAGTCGGCAAAACTCGCATTCAGTTATATAAAGAGTCACCATCAGGCTTTCAATATAGATATCGGTAAGTTCGAAAAATCAGATTTTCATATTCATCTGCCGGCAGGAGCGATACCAAAAGATGGTCCTTCCGCAGGAGTTACTCTCACTACCGCCATTATTTCCCTGATAACAGGGAAAAAGGTGAAACCGGATATTGCCATGACCGGTGAAATCACACTTAAAGGTAAAATATTGGCCATCGGGGGGCTTAAAGAGAAACTCCTGGCTGCCAAGCGGGCAGGGATCAAGACAGTTATCATCCCCGAAGAAAATCGAGATACTTATGAAGATCTCGACCCGGACATCCGCAAGGATATGAAGATTCATTTCGTGAAAGAGTATTCTGAACTACTCGATCTGGTTATTGTCAAGTAATACAGAAAGGTTGAAATGGACGAACTAAGCAGAAATATCAGTATCTTGCTCAATGTGGATAAGAATTTTATCCCCAAAGCGGAATATGTCTTTCGCACCTTTGGGAAGATTCTCGGACTACAACCCAACTTCTACTATGAATATACTCTGGATGATGTGCATGTCTATTATGGCCCACCGGTGGAAGACAGACGGCCCATAGAGATCTATTATAATGATCAGGCAGCTAAATTTTTCAATAAAAAGAATAAATTCAACGATGAAATCTATTTCTATAACTATCGGAATGAAAACATCCCCTTTCTCTTCTCTGAAAGAGGACAGCTCTTTCTCTATACGGCAAAAAGTCTGGAGATAAAGAAAGACATCATCGCTTCTGCCTTCTTCTTTCTGAGTTGCTGGCAGGAATATACCCAGGATAAGAATACTCAACCTGAACAGACCCAGGAAAGTCAGCACAAGAAAAGTAAACACAAAGGTGGCAGTAAAATTCATCTGACCATTCAACGCAGCTGGGACTTTGAGAATATTCCGGTAGTTGACAGATACTGTGACATCTTTCAGAAAGCACTGGAAACGATGCTTCCCGGTTATCAGAAACAGATGAAATTACCCCAGGAAAAGGAGTTTGCCGCCTCGGTCAGTCATCTCCTCTCTAATGAAGCCGATAATAGGCCTATTAGAAGGGGGAAAGAGAATCTCTCTCTCTTGGCCAGACTCCTGAGAAAAAGTGCGGATCATACATCACAACCTGATAAACTGATAACAGTTCAACATCTGCTTACCCATATCAATAAAGAACACCGACTGAAATCAACCCCGGAATTCTTCTTACCTGCAGAATCACCTCCCCCGAAAAAAGAACTGGCCCAAAAAGAGCTCAACTCGCTGATCAATCTGATAAAATCAACTGTTCCGAATAAAACTATTGGGATCTTTACCAACCATCAAATCAAGGCGGATAAAATTCAAGAGACCTGCCAGAAATATGCTGAAGATGGATTTATCGTGGAGGGCTATTATCAAAACTGCTGGTTTCATCACTATCATCTTTTAATGGAAGAATTAGAAGAAACTGATATCAAATATGATATCTCAATCAGTTATTGCGATACTCTCGGTTATAGAGCAGGTATATCCTACCCTTATTACCCTTTCAATATCGAAGAGAACAAACCTTTTAATGTTCTGGAAATACCACAGGTAATAAACAATTCCCTATTTAATGAAATCCCCTGGACACGAAGATGCATCAAAAATAACATTGATTATCTGATCAGGGATGCTGCTGTCTATAAAACACATATAGGTATGATTTGGAATCATTCCCGGATATCCAACATCAATAACCTGAAGTTTAATTATTACCTGAAATTACTGAAATCGATAATCAAGAGAAAAGCCTGGTTATGTTCCCCGCATGATATATACAACCATTGGATGGACAGGTAAGACACTTTTTATCAATAAAAAAATATTGGAGTTTTGTTATGTTATTGTCAGAGAATGCTAAAATCGTCTTGGAAAAGAGATATTACAAAAAAAATGAACAGGGTGAAATGGTCGAAAACTGGCCTCAACTCGTAGAAAGAGTTGCCGGAAATATCAGCAACAAAGACCCAATTTTATACAGGAAATTCTGCGCCCTGCTTGATTCAGGAGCTTTCCTCCCCAACTCACCCACTTTAATGAACGCCGGTAATGATCTGCAACAGCTATCGGCCTGTTTTGTCCTGCCGATTGAAGATAGTCTGGACAGCATCTTTAACTCCATTAGGAATGCCGCTCTGATCCATAAAAGTGGCGGAGGAACAGGGTTCAGCTTCAGCCAGCTCAGAGAGACCAACTCCCGGGTTAAGACGACAAGCGGAGTCTCCAGTGGTCCGATATCCTTTCTGAAAGTTTTTAACTCAGCTACTGATGCTGTGAAGCAGGGAGGAACAAGAAGAGGGGCTAATATGGCCATTCTGAATGTCGACCATCCCCAAATAACTGAATTCATTACTGCTAAAAGTGATCCTCAGGAATTGACCAATTTCAACCTTAGTGTCGGAATAACAGACACCTTTATGGAAGCTCTGAAAAATAACAGAGAATTCAATCTTGTCTCTCCCCATACTCATAAAATAATCAATACCGTCAAAGCCGAGGAAATCTTCGATCTGATTATCGACATGGCTCATAAAAATGGAGAGCCGGGGATTGTCTTCATTGATGTTATCAATCGCTATAACCCTACCCCGCATATCGGGAAGATCGAATCTACCAACCCCTGCGGAGAACAACCTTTATTGGCTAATGAGGCTTGTAATCTTGGCTCCATCAATGTTCATAGCTTCTATGAAAATGGCGGTTTTAATTGGGATAGATTAAAAGAGACCGTTTATGATGCAGTCGAATTTCTTGATTGTGTGATCGATCAATCAAAATTCCCTCTGCCAGAGATAGATCAGATGGCCAGAATGAATCGTAAGATCGGATTAGGGATTATGGGATACGCTGATCTGCTTTTTGAAATGGGATTACCCTATAACAGTGATGAGGCAGTGCAATTTGCCGAACAACTGATGGAATTCATTGATTATCATGCCAAGTACAAATCTATGCTACTCGCCAAGATCAAGAGCCCTTTTCCTAACTTCACGGGGAGCATCTACGAAACCGGGAGTTTCATTCGTCACAAGAAGACCCTCGATTGGGACAAATTAATGGCAGATATCCAAGCTCAGGGGATCAGAAATGCGACGGTTACCACTATCGCTCCCACAGGAACTATCAGCATGATTTGTAATACTTCCAGCGGGATCGAACCACAATTCTCTCTGGTTTTTGTCAAAAATGTGATGGACGGCGAGAAACTCCTCTATGTCAATCCGGTATTCGAGAAAAAAATGAAGGAACTGGGATTATATTCAAAAGAGCTAATGGAAAAGATTTCAGACCAGGGTTCTTTGCATGGTATTGATGAGATCCCGGAAGATATAAAAAGAGTCTTCATCACCTCCCATGACATATCCCCCGCATGGCATATTAAAATGCAGGCCTCTTTTCAGAAATTTACTGATAATGCGGTCTCCAAAACGATCAACTTCCCCAACAGTGCCACCAAAGAGGATATCAAGAATAGTTTCTTACTCTCCTATGAATTGGGTTGCAAGGGGGTAACTGTATATCGGGATGGAAGCAGGGCAAATCAGGTGCTCAGTACCGGTAAAACTACTACCATAACTATCGATCCGGCTGACCAGAGGATCACCCCCCGAACCAGACCGGAGATCATGACCGGCTTGACGAGTAGGATTGAAACAGGTTGTGGCCATCTCTATATCACCATCAATTCCGATGAGAATGGTGCGTTCGAGATCTTTACTCAAATGGGTAAAGTTGGCGGTTGTGCCTCTGCCCAACTGGAAGCTGTAGCACGTTTAGCCTCTCTCTGTCTGAGAACCAATGTTAAAGTGGAATCTCTGATCCATCAGTTGAAAGGAATTCGCTGTCCCTCCCCAATGTGGTATCACGGTTCTGTTGTTTCTTCCTGCGCCGATGCTATTTCCAAATCTCTGGAATCTTATCTCGCTCTTCAAAAGAACGGACACCTGAATGGTTTCTCTTCATCAAATCCCGAATTATTGGTCTCCAATAATCCCGGAAAAAATATTAGGAAGAGTGTCGGGGGTGTTTGCCCCGATTGCGGTGGTACTGTGGAGTTCAGTGAAGGTTGTAAAAAATGTCAGCTCTGCGGCTGGTCTAAATGCTAAAGTATTCTATCAACCAATAAACGCAAAAAGAACGCTATTTGACCGGAGTTGAATAAGTAGAAATAAAGTTGCTATTCATTAAGGCAGGATCTTCTTCGGATCCTGCTTTTTTTATTGGTAATATAACCAAGAACCAATAAAAAAAGGTATTCATTCTGGCGGCGACCTACTCTCCCATACAGTTACCCGTATA
>CAZSVG010000103.1:0-4828 GCA_964610195.1 uncultured Candidatus Cloacimonadota bacterium
TATAGAATCCCCGGGCAATACCCGATTGGTTGGTAACAATAAAGACCAGAAGGTCCAAGTCGTTCAGTATCTTTATTGCTTCGCCGGCGAAGGGGTAGACATTAAAATCCTCGGGGTGGCTGATATAACCATTATCCTGATTTATAGTGCCGTCTCGATCAAGAAAAACAGCTCCGGGAAGAATATTGAAAGCTTTGCTCATCAGCCCCTTCTGTATTCGGAATGACGGATTCGTAAAGTATCGGGTAATTTGATGTTATAGAACTGCAGGCGGAAATTCCAATAATCTCCCTGCTTTGTCCAGTTGAAAAGGAGTTTCCAGCATATCATATCTCGACTGATTGAGACAGATTGAGAGATAACCTCGTTTCTCTCCAGATTGATATAGTTATTATAGCTGAGTGACCAGTTATAAGTTAATCTGAAGGAGACCGAAGAACGGAGATTGCTGGTATAAAGGCCGGATTGCACAATTTTGGAATAATCATAGCTAATATTCAGATCCCAGGGATAACTATGACTCAATCTCGACAGATCTCTGGCAGTCTCCTGCAGATCATCACTGAACAGAGCCGGTTCTGTTGTTTGCGGTTGGAAAGCAGCACCTGTAAAGAATACATTCTGCTCCTGAGGAAAATAATTGTAGTATTGATTGTTTCCCGAAATATTAAGGGAGTTGTTAACCCGCCAATTGATAATATTGAATTCGTAAGCATCCTGTCTGGCCGAACCGGAAGAAGTAAACCGGAAAGCAAACCAGGGGAGATTAACCTGTCCGGGACGGAATCCGGCCGAATGATTTATATCGGAAAAGGGTCTCTCGTCCCTTTCCATATCGTAAGAGATGCTGGAGTTGAAGGTAAAAAGATCATTCAAAGCCTGTTCTTGTTTTGTCTGGGCATTAAAAAACTTGAGTGACCATTTATGATCGAGACCCATGGTGATACTTCTGCGACGGGGGGCAGAGTTCAGACCTATTCCGCTGAACGAGTAGAAACGCTGGTTTTCTCTGAAATCGGGTGAGTAATTGAAACTGATAGAGGGGGTCATGATATGGCGCACAGCTCTAATCTTAAAATTGGGAAATGAAGACATTCCATAAATTGGTGCCGAAAGTCTGGTATTGGTACTATAATCAAATCCTCTGACCAGAAGTTCACCATCTCTGTCACGATCAAACCAGACTTCATTTCCGGTGAGAGATTGACTGAAATTCATCCAACCGGCAATAGTCCGGTTATAAGATAATCCCATTGAGTGCCTGATCCCGGCATTATGTTGATTGATGTAATTCCCCTCCGGATCCTTTCTGTTTTTATAAAGAACATCAGCCAGATCAGCATTAGGATCAGTTATATATCCAAAATGAACAGCCCGGAAACTATATGAATAACTGAAATTACTCCACCAGGCATCAACAATCCCCGATTTGGTAGTAAAGAGTTCATATACTGGTTTGGAAGGTAAAGAGAAGGAGACGGTGGGTAAAATTACTTGCTTCGTATTATCAGTCAGAATCTCCGTGTAAGTTGCTCCTGAACTGAGAGTTGTTGAGAAAAACGGCCTACGGTATGCGATAGATGAGGTAACCCGCTCCATCAATCTCTCATCTATATCTGTGGAACTATCCCAGATAGTTCTACTACTCATAAATTCCAGATTGGCATCGAGAGTTGACCTATCAATAAAATCACTTCTATGAATACCACGGATATACCATTCCTTGCGGGTGCTGTATGGTGAATCTATCCTATGTTGATAGCGAGCCAGAAAACTTCCGTTAAAGAAATACCTTTTTATATACCTGCTCTCCAATCTGGCTTCCCAACCTGTTTTTTCCCGCCAGTCAAGGGCAGTGGTAACCTCTGCATAATCGTCATAGGCATAGTAGAGGGCAATATTCTCAAGGTATTTGCCATCGACACTGTTATATCCGGGTTCAGGAACCAGAATACCACTTGCCCGTTCGGTTTTAACCGAAAAGGTACCGAAGGGGAGCATCAGAATAGGAAAATGATTTACAAAGAAGATTATCGGCTTGGCAACGATCTTATCACCATAATAAAGTCTCATTCTCCCTGAATAGATAAAGAAGTTCGGTTCTTTGATCTCACAGGTAGTAAAATAACCGTGATCGATATCATAGACATCTTCCCCGACTTTACGAATCTCCCTGCCATAATAGAAACCCCTATCCAAACGACTGGCACCGTCCCTAATCATTCCTCTGGTAGTGTTAATATCGTAACTGACTCCGGTGCCATATAATATCTGTGTCCCGTCCTGCATCCAGGTTTCTCCTATTGTATATGCCTGGTCATTCTCCAGATCGATTACAATATTATTGGCTTTGATAGTAGATCTGTGATAGATCATATTGGCATTGGAGGTCAGTATTATTCGATCGTTCTTTACATCATAGTGGATACTATCGGCAGAGTAGGAGAGGGAATCAAGTTCTAACAGTTCATAAACAATCTCTGTTTCAGGACGAGATATAGCCGGTACTTCCAGTTCATTAGCTATTTCTCCTGGATCATTTTCCTCAGCGAGGGAGTTGATTATCCAGAGAGAGATAATTAATACCACGATTATCCCGATACATTTTCTCATTATATCCGAAGATTCTCCTTCCAGAGATTACATCTAATTTTTAAAAAACAGGCTTCAATCCCTTGCCCTATATGTCAAGGAATTAACTATTCCATAAATGTTTCGCCTCATCATGTAGTCTTTAATTTCATGTTCTTGGCCAGTCAACGATATAACAAATTCGGATTAAATTGGATTCCTCCGAATGATGATGGAGTAAATGGACCTGGACATGATAGGATAAGGTGGGGAGTAAAAAATTTGACAACGAAGATATAGAAGAAAAAAAGTCGTTATAGATAAAGTTGATGAAGAAGGTATGAATAAAATGATGATTCGATTACCCGGATTTTTATTACTAATAGGAATCCTAAGCTTATCGTGTACCCAGATTCCCCATATGGCAGAGGATATGGAGGGTGTGGAGTATCGCGACGGAATTTACGAAGGTGAATATATGCAAACTCTGGTTGGGGCTAAAGTCGAAGTAACGATCAGGGATGGACGTATTGCAGAGATCAGGTATGAGGAATACAAAGCAGGTCGTGATCGTGATGCCAGAACAATTATTCCGGAACGAATTATTGAAGCTCAATCACCCAATGTTGAGATAGTGACAGGAGCTACAGGAAGTAGTAAAGTAATAATGAATGCCGTACAGATGGCTTTAGAAAAAGCAGTTATAAAATAAAGCGGTTAATCAAGATCCTCATCTTCGTCTAATTCTGCAAGAAGTTCATCTTTGTCGATACCAATAACCCAGTCAGGGCAGAAGATCGTATCCTCTTTATAATCCCAACCATCAACATTACTCAATCCAAAGCGATTTAGTAAGTCATCTTCCCAGATCGAATAAAATACAGTTTTATCTTCGACTTTATAAACAAGAACCGGACGGGTATATTTTCTCAAATCATACCGTTCATTTCCGAGTAAGTCGAGGAATTCTCTGATTCTGGTTTTATCTGTCTCTTTGTGCATCATACAGTCACTCTTCCTTAGACCTGATTAAAAGTTAATCGTATAAGCAAAATCGACACTGAAAACATTCTGTCGATAATCTTTGTACCTTGATAAGTTCTCATATTCTGAATGAACATCTCGCAGGTAATGTTTAAAGTCAAGGATTATGTTCAAATTTCTGACCAGGTAAAACTCACAACCGAGATTGAAGCGGTAACGATTCTCTTCTCTGGAACTCTGGAAGGGTGCTACTTGAACGGGTAGTTTGGTCTGATAATATCTGTTTTCTATCCGTAAACCGAAAAAGGGGCGAAAGTCATAATTATTGAAAAGATTGATCCGTTTATTACGAAATTCCAGGTCATAAATATTACTTTCATAGGCAGAATCAGTAATCCGGTCGCTACTGACAACTTCTGCCAGATTGTAATCGACATTGGAGGGTTCAAATTGCCTGAAATAATAGAAAAACCTGAGATAAAAGGTGGGGAATGAACGGCGCCATCCCAGGCCATAGGTCGTTGCTCTGCCATCATATTCCGTAAAGAATTGATTGTAGAAATAATCTTCAATCTGAAAATAGAGCAGGGGAGTATCGTAACGGGTTAAGGAAAAATAGGAATAGAGACGATAGAGATTCTTTTCGTACTCAAACTTTTCATATTCTTCCGTTCCATTATTGTCACGATAATCACGGACATACAGATCCCCATAATAACCATAATATAGATTCAGATTGAACCCCTTATATTGGTTGAATAGAGCTGTTAAAATGCTATAGTTCGATTTATCGGAATTATTCAGATATTGGTAATAGTTGGCATTGATATACGGTTCTAACGTATAATCACCAAAATTAATGGGATATCTTAAGCGAACTGAGGGGTTTATAATCAGGTCATCTGCCGTATCAATAAACGAGAAAATTGGATTTCCATCCTCAAAACGATCCATGTCATAATCTGAGAGAGAGAAGACATTGTCATTATAACTGAAACCGGTTCCAACGGTCATTTGTAGACCGGTAAAGAGTCTCTGATATATCGTAGGAGTGCGAAAAGTACCCAGATCATAAGTCGGTTCATCTGGTAAAGTGATCTTTTCCGGAACTTCCATAAAGAGCCGGAAGATGAAGATATTATCGGAGCGGGGTAAAATTCTTACTCTATGTTCTCCTGCTGGGACTTCAAATTCGATTCTGCGCCCTATTGATAAAGACTGATCCGGCTCTTCTCCCAGCCAATATGTTCCTGTTCTGCGGCGGGGTATGGTT
>CAZSVG010000104.1:0-4817 GCA_964610195.1 uncultured Candidatus Cloacimonadota bacterium
AGCGAACTTTATTATTGCTGTCAAATTAGCTGCAGAACACCGCCTTGCAACTCTGCAATGAGATATTTTAAATTTATATGATTAACGTTTCGAGAACTGGAATCTCTTCCTTGCTTTCGGACGTCCGCTCTTCTTTCTTTCCACCATTCTTGGATCCCTGGTAAGAAGTCCGAATTTTTTCAACTCGGGTCGAAGATTTTCGTCATATTTGATCAAGGCACGTGCTATTCCATGTCTGATTGCTCCTGCCTGTCCGGAAAGACCACCACCAACAACATTGACCTTAAGATCGATCTTATCAGCTAGTTTGACTATCTCTAATGGTTGTTCTACGATCATTTCCAATGTTTCCCGATTGAGATACTTCTTGATCTGTTGATTGTTGACCAATCTTTTTCCTGTACCTGGTGTCAAACGAACACGAGCAACGGATGTTTTTCTGCGACCTACTGCATCAAAATACTGCATCTATATTCCTCCGTATATTTCACGAAATTACTTGCGGTTTTTGGGCTTCGTGAGGATGTTTTTCTCCGGCATAGACTTTCAACTTGGTTAAAAGTTGTCTTCCCAGAGGATTCTTTGGTAACATCCCTTTGACAGCTTTAATGATTATCTCTTCCGGTTTTTTGCTCTGCATACGAGCAAAAGGAATTTCTTTATATCCACCGGGATAGCCGCTGTAAGTTTTATATGTCTTCTGTAACTCTTTATTACCGGTCAAATGAACTTTCTCAGCATTAATAACGATAACATAATCTCCGGTGTCCAGGTGTGGTGCGAAGTATGGTTTATGTTTTCCTCTTAATAAACCGGCTATTTTTGTCGATAATCTGCCCAAAGTTTGACCTTCTGCATCGATCAAATACCAATCTTGTTTAATTTGGTCCTGCTTTGGTGTTAGCGTTTTCATAAGGCTATTCTCCTAAGTTTACTATTTATCGTGTCAAAATATTTTATCACCCGTTTTCATGTCAAGGATGAAATTCAGTTCTCTCGGATTTGCTAAAAAAAGCGACACAATAGCTACTAATAATAGCAACTATTGTGTCTGCTCTATTTATCTTGTTTTGTGGTTAGCGTTTAATACATGCCGCCCATACCGGGACCCATTCCTCCCGGAGGTGCCGGTGGTTCATCTTCTTTAATCTCAGTAATGATGCATTCAGTTGTCAGGAATAGTCCTGAGATACTGATCGCATTCTGAACTGCTGAACGGACAACTTTCGCCGGATCAATGATCCCGGCTTTATAGATATCCTCAAATTTACCATTATCGGCATTGAATCCAAAGTGAATATCATCACTGTTTTTTAGTTTCTCTACGATAACAGCTCCCTCTTCACCAGCATTGGTAGCAATTCTGAAGGCGGGGACAAGTAACGCTTTTTTAAGGATATCGGCAGCTACCTTCTCTTCGTGATTGTTGAATTGTAATTTATCGATTGCTTTGGCTGCATGGATCAGGCAGACTCCACCACCGGTAACAATACCCTCTTCAACAGCAGCACGAGTAGCATGTAAAGCATCATCAACCCGAGCTTTCTTCTCTTTCATTTCTGTTTCAGTAGCAGCACCGATCTTGATGACCGCAACACCGGAACTCAATTTAGCCAATCTCTCTTGCAGTTTTTCTTTGTCATAATCTGAAGTAGTATCTTCTATCTGAGATTTGATCTGCTTGATTCGGGCATCAATGTTGGCTTTTGAGCCTGCACCTTCTCTGATGATAGTGTTTTCTTTTTCGACAATTACTTTTTTGGCTGTTCCCAGGTCCTGCATGCTTACACTATCCAATTTGCGACCCAACTCCTCCGAAATTACTGTGCCACCTGTCAAGATAGCTATATCTTCCATCATGGCTTTACGACGATCACCAAATCCAGGAGCCTTGACGGCAGCGACATTGATCGTGCCACGTAGCTTATTGACCACCAGAGTTGCCAGTGCTTCACCTTCGATATCTTCGGAGATGATGAGTAAAGGTTTACCAGCTTGTGCTATCTCCTGTAAAATGGGGAGCAGGTCTTTCATAACAGTGATTTTCTTGTCGTATAAAAGAATGTATGGATCAGACATCTCAGCGATCATCTTATCTGTATCGGTAACAAAATAGGGGGAAATATAACCTCGATCGAATTGCATACCTTCAACCTTCTCCATATAAGTATTGATGGATTTTGCTTCTTCAACATTGATTATTCCCTCATTGCCGACAGATTCCATTGCTTCTGCGATTAATTTTCCTATTTCCGGATCATTGTTGGCCGATATTGATGCTATTTGAGCGATCTCGTCAGAGTGGGCTATTTCCTTACTCGATTTTTTGATCTCTTCAACGATAGCTTTGGCAGCTTTCTCCAAACCTCTCTTTAAATACATCGGATTTACACCGGCTGTAACATGCTTTAACCCTTCCTCAATAATTGCTTGTGTTAAAAGGGTTGCAGTTGTTGTTCCATCTCCGGCAACATCATGAGTTTTTTCGGCTACCTCTTTACAGAGTTGGGCTCCCATATTTTCAAAGGGATCCTCTAATTCGATTTCCTTGGCGATTGTGACACCGTCGTTGGTTATTGTCGGGGAACCGAACTTCTTGTCTAATACAACATTCCTTCCACGTGGACCTAAAGTAACTTTTACTGCATCTGCCAGTTTATCTACACCGGCTTTGATAGCATTACGTGATTCATGACCAAATTTCATTTGTTTTGCCATGTTTGTCTTCCTCCTTATTCGATTTTTTATCAAATTTTGTTCAAAGTTTAGCAATTAACTCCGTAGAGTGCTAATAACAATCTAACCCTTTTTTTGTCAATGAAAAATATTTTTTACAGGAAAAGTTTCCTTGTATCCCCTTTTATGCTGGTAATATCAGTTTTATGTACCCTACTATTTATGTTTTTTTTCTGCCACTAAATGACCACGGTTCAGATCTGTTATTATGCTTACTTATATCCGCAAAACTGTTTTTTACTTGTTAATCTGAAGAATTATCCCGATAAATTTTCTTCAAGAACAATAAACCATTCTTTATCAATCAGTTGCCAGAGAATGCTTTTCCTTATGAATTCAATTTCCCCGGCTGATCGGGACTCTTCTTTTCCCTGCATGAGGAGGTATCCATTTTGATAGATGATTTTCAGATCATCGAAAGAGAGATTTACCGGCTGATTTTGCTGAAACCTGTCTCTTTGCAGGAGAGTCCATCTTCCGATATCTTTTTTCAGAAGAGGAGCAAAAAATGTGGGATGATAGAGTTTGATGTATAGAGAAAAGTTTCGATGGTTTTGCGAATCGATCCAGATGTTAAATCTATCTTCCCATCCATTTTTCTTGTGTAAAATCTCTTCTATACTCAGCCATTCAATCTGATCGACAATAAATACAGGTGTTTGATTTGGTTTTAAATATTTCATCAAAAAGAGAATATCTTCATTTCTCAGGCGAATACACCCTTCTGAATCGTAATCGATAAAAATCATTCGATCGGTACCATGAATCCAGATACCGCTACCTGATTTGCGGAGAGTTCTGTCGAGAGAGTTAGGATAATCAAGAATAAAGGCACCAGTTCCGAACTTTTCCTGTAGGGTGTTTTGAGATCGGATTTGAGTAATCTGATAAAATCCTTCGGGAGTGCGCAGATCCCACTCACTTCTTTTACTACCTCTTTGCTTACCGGAAGAGATCGGAAATTCTTTGATTATTTTCAGATCCACCGGATCTTTTCTAAAGGATACCAACAGTGCTTGTTGGGTCGATAACTCGGCAACAAAGACTGTCCATTCATTCTGGGGGTTGAAATAGAGATTCAGAAATGAGTCAGGGATCATGATATTCTTCTCCTCAGCGGTTAGAAAACCGAAAGATACGATAAGCATTATCATAAGAATCAATTTATTCATAAGTAATACCTGTTCAGGGATTATACCCTATCTGTCAAATATAAAGATCTTTTCCCATAACCAAAAGAGATAGTAAAAAGCCCCGTTTTTTCAAGGATTTAGAGAAACGGGGCTTAAATGTTTATTCTTTATTATATAGACAATGCTATTTAAGTAAGAGCATTTTTCTGGTCAGGGAAGTATCCGGGGTTGTCAGGCGATAGAAGTATATCCCTGCTCCGACTGATCTATCTTGACTGTTAGTTCCGTTCCAGATCACGGAATGATTTCCTTCCGATAAAACATCATTAACCAGAGTTTTGACTCTCTGTCCTTTGATGTTAAAGATCTCCAGAGCTACCGGAGCACTATTTTTAAGGCTGAAATCAATTCTGGTCAGAGGATTAAACGGGTTGGGGTAATTTTGTCGCAAGGAAGTGACCAGGTTGATGACCGGCAGATCTACATCGAGAATAGTATTGTCACCATAAAAACCTGTTCGGTGGAAGTTACCACGATAGATAGTCCAGGGAGTTTTGGGTCCAAGGTGGACCTTATAATCAATAACCGTAATTCCGTTAGCGGTGGCCAGTATAATATCCCAATCTCCATCACCGTCAATATCTGCTATTGTAGCAGGAGAGGTAATTGAGGCTCCAAGCGGTACCGGAAATGAATCTACCGGAGTACCATTTGAATGGAAAGCATAGATATTACCCTGAGAGCTATATACTAAAAGATTGACCGAATTATTGCCATTCAGATCAACAGCAACTGGAGGCTGTAAGAATGGTTCATTCAGATATACAGGCCAGCCATCCAGAGTTTCACCGTTCTGCTGGACAATCTGAACAACCCCGTTGTTAGTCACAAAAGCCAATTCCAATTGACCATTATTGTTAAAATCGGCAGCTATTATTTCAGTTGATA
>CAZSVG010000105.1:0-4793 GCA_964610195.1 uncultured Candidatus Cloacimonadota bacterium
AAACTCTCCATTATTCTTCTAAAAATATTCTCCTTGCTCACTCTCCACGAATATGTACCTTCTAAAGATCATCCTGAAATATGCAGGTTTCGTCATAATTTTTATTCCGGTTTAGCTGTCAATAATTTTCGAAAAAAACTTATCTTTTCTCAGTTTTTACTGGCTTTGGTTGTTGATTTTTTCAATCTTATCTGACCTCTAGTCAGAGTCTTAAGGCTTCAATTTGTCATATCAATTTTTTTTTACACTTTGTTTGCTTTTCATGGAAAGAAGAGAAAACTCATTAGTATTTTTTTTGTTGTTCAGGATAGTAGTTGACGATTGAATCTCCATAACACCAGCTCTAAATAGGATGGAATACAAAATACTTGACGATAACTGACCTTAAGAAAAGGTAACAAAAAAAACTTGGAGCAGATATGTTACGAAATACGAAAGGTATCAGTATTTACATGATAATAAGTATTGTTGGTATATTGATCTTAGCTTTTATCCTGATATTACCACAAGTTCTTGATATTCAGAAAAAAGAGCATACCGAAAAGTGTTTGAAAAATATGCGTGAAATTGAGAATGCCATCTTACGATACATGAATGAGCGTGGTGAGAGCTTTGTCGGCGATACAACCGACTTAAACCGAACCGGCTATTTGAGAAGACCTCTTTATGTATGCCCGGCAGGCACCCCTGAATCAAGATACTTTACAGAAGGTTCTTATGAAACCCTGGAAGTAACCGTAACCTGTCCACTTGTCGAACAATACCCGGATCATGTTCTGCATCCCGCGACCGAATAGAGTAATTAATCTTCAGCAAACATTTTAAGAATTGAAGTAAGGTTCATTGATATAATATAAAGAGACCAGGCAATCAGATAAAAACCATAGATGATAAATACCCCTAAAGTATCTAAATTCAGCGATTTTATAGATTACATATCACAGCGCAACGCCGGTAATATCAAATACGATCTCGACCGGATTTATTTGATCTTGGAGAGAATGCGTAATCCCGAAAAAGAGTTACGGGGATTACATATCGCGGGTACGAATGGTAAGGGCTCTACTTCTGCCATGATCGAAACTCTCTGCCTGAGTCATGGCTGGAATACCGGTTTGAATACTTCTCCCCATCTGGTAGATTACCGGGAGAGATTTCGGATTAACGGGAAAAACATAACAGCCCGGGAATTACTCAAAGTTTACAATTCCTGGTCGGGCTTGTTCGAAGAGACTGAAGCCTCTTTTTTTGAAATTACTACGGCAATCGCCTTTTATTATTTCTATACTCTGAAACTTCATACTTCTATCTTCGAAGTAGGCCTGGGGGGCAGACTTGATGCGACCAATCCCTTCAATGCTACCGTCAGTATCATTACCAGCATTTCCATTGATCACCCCAAAACTCTCGGGAATACTATTGAAAAGATCGCTTTTGAAAAAGCCGGGATAATCAAGAAAAACATCCCTCTGGTGGTTGGTAATCTACCAGTTACGGCTCATAAGGTTATCAGCGATGTAGCTGCCTTAAAACCGGTTCCCATATATACTTTCGGAACTGATTTCAGGGTGGAGAATGTAAAAATAGATAATGCCTTTACTACCTTTGACTTTGTTAATCATAACAGGAAAATACCTTTACCTGCCCGCCTGGATTATCTGAAGACCAATCTGATCGGCAAGCATCAGGCCCATAATGCCTCTCTGGCTATTGTTGCTCATGCTCTATATGGTAAGAGGATTAAAGAAAAGATAAAGCCGGATCTGCTTCGTCAGGCTCTGATGAATGTCAATTGGCCTGGCAGAATGCAGATAATCGGCAGAAATCCCCTGACCATTCTCGATTGTGCTCATAATGAAGAGGGGATAGAGAACCTGGTGAAAAACTTAAAGGAACTCTTTCCGGGAAAAAATTTTCGCTTTGTAGTAGCCATCTTAAAAGATAAAAATTTTGGAGAAATGATAACCCATCTGGGGACTATAGCCAGGAAGTTATATATCTCAAAAAATAATTCTGATAGAGCTGCAGATATTAATGAACAGGTCGAAATTGCCAGAAGTCATGATCTTGACCACTCCGCTGAACCGGATATCGTCACTGCTCTGAATAATGCTCTCCAGGAAGCGTTAAAAGATGATATCATCCTGGTAACCGGTTCTATTTATACCGTGTCCGAGATCATCGGCCGGATGCGAAATAAGAAGTACTATCATTAAAATACCAATACCCATGATGTCTCATTCCATATCCGTTGAAGCCAAGAATATCCCTTTTTATTTGACAAAAAATGAAGAGCTCTCTTTTTGTGCAGATAATAATGAAATATTCTGATAAGTAGTGAAGATATTGATGAATGACCAGAGCAAAATGAATCTGAAAGCATCAAAAGCTGATGTTGAAGCCAAGAATTTGAAAATTCTTAAGATGCCATTAGAAAATAGTTTATACCATCTAAACGGATCCGTATATGTTTAAGAAAAACCTGTTAAAAAAACTCACTTCGCATTATCAACTCCCTCTACTGATCATTATCACTCTTATTTCTCTCTTCTTATTCTCCTGTAATAGCAAAGTAACTGAACGAATAGAAGAAGAGATTGACTATCACGTATATATTGGGGGTTCATTAAATCAGGGAGAGACCCTGGCTCAGGCTTTACAAAAAAAGGGATTGGGTAATACCGCTGTTTATCCTGTCATCAATAAGTTAAACAGTGTTTACAACTTGAGACGATGTCAACCTGCTGATAGTTTTCTCGTGAAAATAGACACTCTGGATGTCATCCACCAGTTAAATTATTATCCCATAAGAGAAAAGATACTAACCTATTCAGTTATTCGGGATACCAGCGGAACCTATATGGCTCAGGTCGATACCTTAAAAACCGAAAAGGTCCTCCGGAAAGTGGAAACTACCATATCAGGTTCTTTATATGCCTCGGTCAGAGCACTGGGAGAAGGACCCTACCTGATTGTCAATTTCGCCGAGATCTTCCAGTGGGACTTTGACTTTTTTATCGATACCCGGGAAGGGGACCGGATCGCCTTCGTATTTGAACAATACATGGTAAACGGTGAATTTGTTCAGTATGGCAATATTCTGGTCGCCGAGTATGATGGAGCCAATTATAAAAACCGGGGTTATCGATATGTCAATAATGACGGTCTTGCCAAATATTATAATAAAGAGGGTAAATCTTATCAGAAAGCCTTCTTAAGATCTCCCCTGAATTACACCCGGATCAGTTCCCGTTTCTCAACGGGGAGGTATCATCCAATATTAAAGATCGTGCGCCCTCATAACGGGGTAGATTACGCAGCCCCCACCGGTACACCGGTAGTTGCTGCTGCTGACGGGATAGTCAGTCATGCCGGCTGGAAGGGGGGACATCCCACGGTAAACGGGATGACCGGTGGCTATGGCAGAACGGTGATGATCCGTCACAGTAACGGCTATGAGACCCTTTACGGACATCTGAACGGCTATGCTCAGGGAATAAGAAAGGGGGCCAGGGTTACCCAAAATCAGGTAATCGGCTATGTTGGACAGACAGGATTGGCTACCGGACCTCATTTACACTATACAGTATATCAAAATGGGGTTGCTATTGATCCTTTAAGAATGAACAATGAGCCTGGACCTCCGGTACCTAAAAATGAAATCGACAAATTTAAGAGTTTGACAGAAAAATTAGATAACTATATTGAGCATCCGGTTGATTATTTTTTGGATCTGGTATTGAACTGAAAAAGTAATAGAAATTGATAAAGCTCATTAAGGAGTATGATTATGATTGATCAAGTTAAAAGAAGGTGGTGTCTGTTTCTGGCCCTGCTTTTCTGTTGTTCTATGATACTATCACCCCTCTTTGCCCTCTCGGAGAGAACAATAACTGAAGATGAAGCATCTGAATTTATTGTCCGTAATATGAGAGTTGAAGATATTCCCGACGATGATGGCAGTGGTTTGATGCTTAGTTGGGAACCTTTAGGAATAGACAAGAGGATAATTGAATACCGTATCTACCGTGGCGCCGGACCGGATAGCCTGTATTACATAGGTAATATCTCGGTTAATCCGCAAACCGGATTTCCCGGAGACAGAGTATTTTTCTATGATAGTGGATACACCATGTTTGTTAGTATTACTTCCCCGGCCAGATTAAGACAGGAAGTTCAACAGCCGGCAGATAGTCCCCTATTCAGAGAAATCCCCCGCGATCTTTCCATTACCGGCCCGAAGCTGGAAAAATACGACATCCTCTCGGTTATTCCGAAAAAACAGTATTATTATCATACTACAAAAATCACTCTCGAGGAAGAGGATGATGAAGGTGAAGTAACATCTGAGGATTACGCAGGTCTTTATTTAAGACAATTTCAGTATTTGCTGAAAAAACTCCTTCCAGATAAGCCTTATTATTATACGGTAGTTGCCGTAAATGAACAGCGAAGATTTTTCCCTTATGCCCCAATCGTTGAGGGTATCCCAAGACGAAATTCTCCGGAGCAGACTCGTGAGTTTCACGCTGTTTTTGTCGAAGATCTGGAGAGGCTTCAGTTCGAGTGGTCACTCCCCCTTAATCCGGATATTCTGAGATTCTTCAATGTTTATCTGTTACATCAGAATAATTTGCAGGCATTTAATAATTATAATGAGCAATTGAAAAGAGTAGAAGAGAATAAATTAGCCCGTTTGGACGATCCTGATCTGGAGCCAATCGAACTGACCCTCTCCAATCCGGGCATGTTAGCATACAGACATCAGACATCAGTGCCCTACACTTCGGTTA
>CAZSVG010000106.1:0-4784 GCA_964610195.1 uncultured Candidatus Cloacimonadota bacterium
GGATATGCAGTTCAGACAGACCCTCGGATTGGGGGTTTTCTTCCAACTCTATTAATTAAGCAAGTTAAAAGGAAAAATATAAATATAAAGGGAGATCGATTCGATCTCCCTTTATTAGTTAATGGACATGTTCATTTTATCGATCATTAGAAAGGATCAGCAATAGTAACACTGATCACTCAGAGAGATGATTATATAATATAGAAGCTATTAAAATACTTATCACCCATACTATGGAATAGACTATAATCAAAGAAAAAGGTTGACATTTCAGCATTCATTATACAAGGTATAGTATACAATTTCTACAAAAAAGGGTTACAAGATCAAAGCTTATTATTAAAAAACTTCAAAGCTTATGGAGGTGAGATAATGTTAGGTAAAAGAGATCTAATAAGAGGAATTTTTCTCTTACTATTAATAATCATGGCATCCCTGATATTTGCTCAGAATCAGGAGATTGTCGTCTGGGGCAGGGATAATTACGGTCAGATATCTGATATACCTGCAGGTGAAGATTTTATTGCCATAGCGGCAAAAGGGGATCATAGTCTGGCTTTGAGACAGAATGGAAGTCTGGCTGCCTGGGGACTCAATACCAATGGGCAATGTAATGTCCCTGCCGGGAATGATTTCGTGTCCATAGCAACCGGGAATTTTCATAGTCTGGCTATCAGGGAAGATGGAACCATAGCATCCTGGGGAAGGGACACTGAGGGACAGGTATCAAATACACCCACAACTAGTGATTTTGTGGCTGTTTCCGGTGGATATTATCACAGTCTGGCGTTAAGGGATAACGGGACTCTGGTCGGTTGGGGAGCTAATAGCTATAATCAAACTACTGTTCCTACTGGCAACGATTTCATAGCCGTGGGGGCAGGTGGTTTTCATTCTATAGCGCTGCGGCTAAACGGTACTATTGTCGCCTGGGGTAGAAACTGGAACAATGTCCTGAACGTTCCTGCCGGGAATGATTTTATAGCTATCAGTGCCGGTTATTATCAGAATATTGCCTTAAGGTCAAATGGGACGGTGGTGGTTTGGGGTGGTAATGAATATAATCAGGTTACCCATACTCCGACAACGAACGATTTTATGGCAGTATCTACCGGTTTGGGGCATAGCATGGCGTTACGGGAAGATGGAAGTATAACCTGCTGGGGTGCCGGAGAAGAGGGACAGAGCGGTCTATTTGATTATGGACAGAGTATCGACCCGGTTGGCAATGATTTTGTTGGTATTGCTGCGGGAAGAGTTCATAGTGTTGCTTTGAGAACGACTGAACCACCTTCTGAATATACTCTGACCATTGAAGTCTTTGGTAATGGAACAACTACCCCTGTGCCCGGAGATCATGTATATGATGTCGGTGAAGAGGTAGAGATCACAGCTATACCAGGAGATGAATGGCTATTTGTCAGATGGATGATCAATGATGTAGAAGTTCTGGAAAACCCTCATACAGTTACGATGAATACCAATATTACAGCCAACGCTTACTTTGAGCCGGAAGTTCCATTCCTCCCACCACCAGAAAATCTAACAGGAACAGCAGGTGACGGGGTCGTATATCTGGAATGGGATTTTCCCAATCTCCCCGTTTTCTATACCAGGCAGGATCTGCAGGGTTTTAATGTTTATCGGGATAATAATCTGTTGAATACAGAACTTTTCCTGGAAACCTTTTATGATGATTTCGATGTTGAGAATGGAACTACATACACCTATTATGTTACGGCTGTCTATGTGGAAGGCGAATCAGAGCCCTCAAATGAGGTGGTAGTTACTCCGAACCCCATATACCTTCCACCTCCTACGAATCTCACCTACGAAATCATCGATACAACTTTGCTTTTATCGTGGGATGAACCTGATATTGATGAACTGCCATTAATCTTATACGGGTACAATGTTTATAGAAATTCTGAGTTAATAATGGAACTACTTGATGATACTACTTATTTGTATGAAGACTTAATACCGGGGATTTACACTTTTTATGTAACAGCAGTTTATGATCTTGGTGAGTCTGGACCCTCCAATGTTGTCGAAATATCAACATCTCCACCTCCACCAACTAATCTAACTTACGAGGTGTTGGATTATGTCAGCGTTAGTTTGATGTGGGATGAACCTGTTTTTTACGGTTATAACCTCATCGGTTATAATGTCTATCGGGATGAAGAGGTAATTAACCCAGCTCCTGTCCAAGAGACATTTTTTCTCGACTGCTGTTTAATACCCGATAATACATACACATACTATGTTACAGCTCTGTATGATGAGGGGGAATCAGGGAGTTCTAATGAAGTGGTTGTCTATGTTACTTCAGCAGATGAAAATTTTCTCCCGATAACGACTAAATTATTAAGTAATTATCCCAATCCATTCAATCCCCTGACGACGATCTCTTTTGCTCTTGCAGAACCTGGGATAACGAAAATCGAGATCTATAACAATCGGGGCCAAAGAATCATAACTCTGATCGATGATTATATGGAAATTGGCCAACATCGTGTAACCTGGAATGGACGGGATAATAGAAGTCAAGAAGTTGGTAGTGGGATATACTTCTATCGAATGAATAGTGGTGATTACCTTGAAACAAGAAAGATGATCCTGATGAAATAACTTGACTATTAATAAGAGACGGGGTGGCTTCCCGTCTCTTTTTTTATTTTATCGGAACATAGAGATCAATCACCCTCTTATCTTCACTCTCACAGAAACGGTCGTCATACCATTCAATTTCACAACCTCTCTGAGGATCATATTCCAACCCCTGTTCTTCTATCTTCTGAAAGGTCAATTCATGAGCCATTATAAAAATATCCGGCTCTACTCCCTCGATAGTTGCTACAGCAAATCTGGAAGTCGGGATTTCTATGGCGGTCATCCCTTCCGGAGTTTGGGCATCTAAGGGAATAAATACACCTATTACATAAGTGAAATAATGATCTTCCGGGTTATAGTCTCCACACCATCCCAACAAGACATCGGGATTGATTCTCCGGGGTTCTGACTCCAAGGTGGCAATCGTTCCATCGGAAAAGCATTTGGTCCAAAAAGCGGGGATAGGATTATCCTCACCCGGGACTACTAAGCAACGGATACTTTTACCGATAATCTTACACTTTTTGATCTCAGTGGTTTGGAAACCGGACAATTTTACCTTCAATTTCTCCTCCTGAACAAAGATGATCTTGTAATCTATATATTATAAGAGCTTTTTTGCAATAACCGGAATAGGGAATCTTAATTCAGGATGCCATTTTTTTAGTGCTTTGTTTATCCACTCTCTCGAGAAATCTATCTTTTTGATGACCAGAAAGTTCTGTTCTTCTTTTTTATCCAGAGTATATTCCTGGACTTCAACGCTAATCGGGGTCTTTTCTCCATCTAAATTGATTTGCAGTGAGATCTGTTTCTTCGAGGAATCAACCTTTAATTTATCAAAGGAACCCAGATCAGATATATATAAATTGATCAAAGGCTTAAGCACAGGATTAATAACCAAATCCTTTAATGCAGACATACATCCTCCTTTGTTGAGGGAAATAATAAACTATTAATATGAACTTAACTAATACTCATCTGGATTATCGTCAGTAGAGTGACTAATAATCCGGCAATAATGAAGATAGCAGAAATCTGCATGAACTGAAAATAAGCAGTTATAGCTGTCCAGAGTCCTATTATAGCTACGAAAATACTCGGCCATCTAAGAGACCAGATCCCGATCAGAAAGATAACACAACCGATAATGAGGGGATTAGCCGGGATGCCCTCTCCAAATAACCCGTGAAGAAAGAGCCATAGTCCGAAGAAAACATTAACCCACAATTTTAACATAAAACCTCCCATCAGCTTATCTTTTTAATTTCCAGGATCATTCACCTACCTGACATCTGATAACTGCTCTACTTTACCATAATATCAGATATAAAAAAAACAGATCACTGGAGAGGATGTCAAGTAAAAAGGATTTATTTTTTTGAGAGAGTAAAAATAACATAAAAAAAGGGGTAATCAAAATTACCCCTTTCTACATTATTTCAAGAGCATCATCTTCTTTATAAAGCTCTGGTCAGAGGTTTTCAGACGATAGAAATAGATCCCCGATGGGAGGGGAGAGCCAGAATCATCTCTTCCGTTCCAGGAAACTTCATAAAAACCAGCCTCCTGAACATTATTGACCAATACTTTCACTCTTTGCCCCATAATATTATAAATCGTTACATTGACCGGGGTCGAGTGTCTTAAGCTGTAGGAGATAACAGTGTCTGGGTTGAAAGGATTTGGTCGGGCTCCATGAAGGGTAGTTTCTGATATTAAAAGAAAATCTTCTTCTATGTTACTCGGATTGATGATGTATTCGGCCTCTGATATGTTACTAGACTGCCATTCGGGATGATAGGCTTTTGCCTTTATAACAGCAGATTCATCGATCATGATCGGATCTGTATAGATAGGAGAATCTTCTGTGGGGTCTTCACCATTAATGGTGTAATGGATCGTTCCGAGATCATTCGGTGAGGTTATACTGACATAAATGATCTCTTCATAGGATCCTGCCGGAGGATCAAATACCGGAGGAGGTAACTGATCCATAATATTAATAGTAACCATGTTCGATTGCCCTGATTCACCCTCATCAACGAAAATTGCTGTTACAAAGTAGGAATATATACCGGGATATAGATTGATCTCCTGGAATTGGGTGTCTGTGATGATCTCATCGTTCATCTGTTCAAAAGGACCTGCTCCAAAAGATTGACTAT
>CAZSVG010000107.1:0-4779 GCA_964610195.1 uncultured Candidatus Cloacimonadota bacterium
AAATCTATACTGGATAGCTGCAGGAGATGATGTTGTTCCGGTACCGGATCGATTAGCTCGCTGGTCGAGCCATTATGTTCAGACTGCAGATATTGATGCCTCATCTACCACGACCTGGTTCCAGAATCGGGGTTGGAGTACTATAGGCTACTTTACCAGTCCTTTTGATTATTTATACTTCACCGGGTCTTATGATGGCCAGGGATATACTATCGATGGACTCTTTATCAGTCGGGTTACGACAGGTTTTATTGGTCTTTTTGGGATTACTGAAGGAGCCACAATAGAGAACCTCGGCCTGACCAATAGCAACATTAGCGGTCGTAATATTGTGGGTGCTTTAGTTGGTCAATTAACAGCTAATTCTTTCGTCTATAATTGCTACAGTACGGGTAGCATCAGTGGTGCTCTTACCTTTACCGGTGGTTTGGTCGGGATAAATACAAACTCAACGATTGATAGTTGTTATAGTACCACTGCTGTGAGCAGTCCCAGTAACTATGTTGGTGGTCTGGTAGGGAGTAATACCAATGCAACAATTACTAACAGCTACACTTCCGGCACTGTAGACGGACTCGAGTTTGCCGGTGGTTTGGTGGGTCGCAACAATGATAACGCTTTGATTATAAACAGCTACAGTAATGTGACTCTCAACGGAATTGGCAAAATCGGCGGACTGGTTGGTTTGAATGATAATTATGCTACAATAAATAACTCTTACAGTTCCGGATTTGTGGAAGTCGGTGATCCTTCAGGCTGTCCCAGTTGCGGGATCAGCAACGCCGGCGGTCTGCTTGGCCTTAATACAAATCATTCTTTAGTAACAAATAGTTATAGTAATGCAAATATTTTCGGACGTGGCCGTGTGGGGGGCCTGGTTGGTGAGAATAACTCCACCTCAACGGTCAGTAATAGTTATAGTTCCGGTACCGTAACCAGCAATAATCTCTATTCTGGTGGTTTGGTTGGCTATAATTCCACTTCAATTATTGAATACTGCTACAGTGTTAGTAATGTCGTGGGAACCGACCGGGTTGGTGGTTTAGTTGGAATTAGTCAGGGTCCCGGATCATCAGTGAGAAATAGTTTCAGTAAAGGTAATCTTGTTGGAACGGACAGAGTTGGTGGCTTGATTGGGGAATCCGGTCTTTCATCAACAATAATAAATTGCTACAGCACCGGGAGTGTAGCTGGAAGTACTTCATTGGGTGGGTTAGTCGGATATTTCACCGGTGATTCAGTCACCAACAGCTACTGGAATACTGAAACTAGTGGTATGTTGACTTCCGCTGTAGGAGAGGGGAGGACAACTAATGAGATGACCTATCCCCATGCATCAAATACCTACCTTAATTGGGATTTTGCTAACATCTGGGAAGAAGATTCTATTTGCATGAACGAAGGTTATCCCTATCTGCAATGGTATGAGAATGTGGCATTATATCCGGCCCAGAATCTGACGGCAATTCGCTTTCCCGGTTTGGTAGAGTTGACCTGGGAAGAACCACAATCAAACGGTTTAGTAATCCTGGGTTATAATGTATATCGTGAAGAGGTTATGATCAATGCTGAATTAATAATCGATCTGACTTACGATGACCTCGATGTAGATGACGATCTGACTTACAGTTATTTTGTTACCGTTCTTTACAATATCGGAGAGTCCTGTCCCTCCAATATTGTTACTGTCGTTCCTTTGGATGGTCCAGTAGCTACAGCACCTGCAACAGGTGATGGGTCAATGGCTAATCCGTATGAGATTGCCACTTTAGAGAATCTCTACTGGATAGCAGCCGGTAACAATGTTATTCCTATGCCCGATCAAACAACCCGATGGTCGAGTCATTATATCCAGACAGCAGATATTGAGGCATCATCTACCTCTACCTGGTTTAATGGACAGGGGTGGAATCCGATCGGATTTAGCTTTACCTATAATTTTTCCGGGAGTTACGACGGACAGGGTTATATTATAGACGGACTCTATATAAATCGTCCCGAAACAGATTACATAGGGCTATTTGGGATCACCCATGGAGCGATAATTGCTAATCTGGGACTAACCAATATCAATGTCACCGGACAGACCTATGTTGGAGCTCTGGTTGGGAGATGCCGTCTCACTTCTCTATTGAGCAATTGCTACAGTGAAGGGACTATAATCGGTTACACTCATGTTGGTGGTTTAATAGGACGGCATTGCAGCAGTTCTTCTGTTAGCAGTTGCTACAGCAAAGTCAATGTTAGTGGAAATCAGTTAGTGGGTGGACTTACCGGTCAAGATACCAGCAGTGCCTCGATTATTGATTGTTATGCTATGGGTAATGTCTCCGGTAGTGATAAAGTCGGGGGATTGACTGGTGAAGTCAGTTCAGCCACAGTTACCAATAGCTACAGTACCGGAAATGTTACCGGTGATACTTTAATTGGTGGTTTTACAGGATATATTGAAAGTGCCACTATTGACAATAGCTACTGGAATACAGAAACAAGTGGTCAGTCAACCTCTGCCGGGGGTGAAGGGAGAACAACTTCGGAAATGACCTATCCCTATGCTGTCAATACTTATCTGAATTGGGATTTTGAAAATGTCTGGGAAGAAGATCCTCTATTTGTTAACGATGGTTATCCCTACCTGCAATGGCAGGACTTTGGTCTCCTGCTCTATCCCCCAAAATCACCGGAAAATTTTGAAATAGCCGTCATTGGTAGTCATATAGCACTTACCTGGGATTTGGTAACAGAAGATGTTCATAATCAACCTGTAGAAGTTGATTACTATTTAGTCTTCAGTAATGATTCCGGAATTGAACTTGAATCCTTCACTTATCTGGATCTCTCTTATGGAAATCAATACATTCATCTCGATGCTGTCCAGCAATCCAATTACAGGTTTTATCTGGTTAAAGCGGTGGTCTTGAATACTACTGTTGCTTCGGGGAACGGTTTCAGAGAATATGCAGAATCATATTTGGAGGAGCATCTCAAATCGGGAATGACCGAAAATGAAGTGAGTGAATTGTTTCAAAAAATGATCGCCGGATACGAATAGGTCCTTGATAATCTTTAATTAGATTAGTCGATTAAACTATGCATGAACAAACTATTCCCAATTCGGTAATTTTTATAATGAGAAATAAGTGAATAGGATTATAAAAATATTGCTTGACAAAAAAAACCATGTTTGTTTACTGGTAATGTAAAGATGGATGATGAGATGTCATTCAGATGCCTTTCTTTAATGGAGAGTGTCTGGAGCTCATCAGAGTGTTAATGTCAAAGCAAGGTTTTGAAGGTGTTTCCGGTTGCGGTAACGCCGTTAAGCTGTTGGTGAGGAACAGCTTATATGGAATTTTGCTTTGGTGGATCATGTTGAGATTAACCATCTCAGGAGGATCTGATGATTGTTTGTAATTTCGCTAAATTAACGTCGCTTCGAAGCGACAAGGGAGTTTTCATATCGATAAACAGTATTTCGCAAGTGCGGATTTTAGCACAACAACTCCTATTTATTTCATAAGGAGATAATTATGAAACGTCATTTATTTCTTTTCGTGATCTTGACGCTTGCGTTTGGATTATTTACCATTTCGGCATATGCAAATGGAGTACTAAATCCATCAATACCACCCAGTCCCAACCTTGGTACCTGGACATTTTCTACCGCCGGTACCTGGCATGATTTCAACATCAATGTGGTTGGTAATGGATGGGTTGAAAATATCCAGTACACCTATATCGTTACAGCCCCAGGTGATCCGGGAAATCTTCGTGAATTCTGGATCGAATCACCGGCAGGTACCCAGGTTCTAATTGGTTACCATGCTGATGAGACCTTCCAAGGCTATAACGGTGACATCTGGGATTTTTATAATAATGGAGAATACATAAACGGAAATTGGAAAGTCTGGGTAGAAGATCCATGGGGTGGAGGTAACATCAAAGTCGAAGTTATCTGTACCTTCTTCTTCTATGATGGACCTGTTCCTGTTGAGTTGTCTTCATTTACTGCTGCCATCATTGCCGATAATGTAGTGGAATTAAATTGGGTTTCGGAAACCGAAACCAATATGATGGGCTATCGTGTCTATCGTTCAACAGAGAGTAATAGAGTAGCCGCCGAAGAAATTACATATAATATCATTCCTGCCCATAACACTTCTGTAACAACCCGTTACAGTTATCAGGATGAGTATGTAACAGCCGGTAATACCTATTACTACTGGTTAGAAGGTATTGATCTCGATCTGACAAATGGATTCCATGGTCCGATTTCGGTCACTATCGAAGAGCAAGACGAGATACCCAATCCACTATATGTTAACTCATTAGGTCAAAATTTCCCGAATCCTGTACCGTTCAGTAATCCTGAAACGACAATCAAGTACAGCTTACGAGAAACCGTTGAGACAATGAGTATAACAATTTATAACGTACGCGGTCAATTAGTCAGAACCCTTGTACCAAATGGTCCTCACGACAAGGGTGAATTCCAGGTTGTCTGGGATGGTCGTAACGATGTAGGTAAAGCCGTAACTTCAGGTGTTTACTTCTACAGAATGACCACTCCGAATTTCGATCAGATCGAAAAGATGATCCTGGTTAGATAATCGACCAAGTTAATATTAAAGAAAAGGGACGAACGCGAATTTCGTCCCTTTTTTTATTCACCTTAAATTCAGAAGCTTTCTTATACAATCTGCCTTTAAATAATGACACAAACTAATCTTTTGTCATGCAAATGTGTCATTATCAATACTACTCTAAACTCAAATCCCC
>CAZSVG010000108.1:0-4743 GCA_964610195.1 uncultured Candidatus Cloacimonadota bacterium
CTGAATGAGATACCATATCCGCCAGCAAATCTGATCTACACAGCCGGAAACAATCTGGTCAATCTCAGCTGGCAGGCTCCTATACCACCGAATCGGGATAATATTTTTGAGTTATCATCTTTCCTGGATAGTGATGATTATCTTTATCAGAGATTACGTGATTCAGGAATACTCAACAAAGAAGAGTTGGCCAGAGAATTTAATGCTTCTCTTAACAAAGCAGAAAACCATCATTCAGGAAGAAAGCAATCGACTATCCAGCGAGAAAGCAGAGCTCTCCTTGGATATAATGTCTATCGTGATGGAGTTCAGATCAATACCGAACTGGTCCCTAATACCGGATATGTCGATAATACAGTGGAAAATAATGTTACCTACGTCTATTATGTAACAGCAGTATATACTCTTGCCGAGTCTGTCCCATCGAACTCGGTTACTGTAGTTCCAGGTCCGAATCAGCTTATCCAGATTGGAGACGGAACGACCAGCGGTTATTATCTCCCCTTCAATTTCTGGTATATGTGTAGCCTAACTCAGACTATATATATGGCAGATGAACTTAACATCGCCGGTTTAATTACCCAAATCAGGTATTATAACAATTTCGTCACCAACCTGGCCAATATGCCGGTTCAGATATGGATTGGGGAAACAAATCAGGACAACCTGTCTACCGATTGGATACCATCAACCGAGTTAGAACTTGTCTTTAGTGGTAATGTTAATTTCCCGTCCGGACAGAATGAAATAGTTATTGAACTTGATGAATTCTTCTTCTATACAGGTTCAGGCAATTTAGTTGTGATGGCAAAAAGGAATATGGATACGACCTACTATAGTTCAATGGATCATTTTTACTACACTACTACTCCTCAATATCCAAATCGTTCGCGATATCTCTTCTCAGACGTCACAGACTATGATCATACCAACCCGACAGGTGGAACTCTCAGTAATAATGTTCCTAACACCGGCATTTATTTTGTCACTGTCGGTATGGGTTCCATGGATGGATACATTTATAATCAGGACAATCAGCCGTTAGCTGGTTCAATGATAACAGTCGCGGATACCGATTTCGTTGCCTATACCAATGCCCAGGGATATTATCTCTTCCCCTACATGTTCGAAGGGACGCACACCGTAACCGCCTCTCATTTTGGTTATTATGATGGAGTTGCCGAGAATGTTCTGATCATTGAATATGAAAATACTTCGGTCAATTTTACTCTCAATCCATTACCGTCTGTTACTCTATCCGGTCGTGTTGTGGGTAGTGATCAGCCTGATGTCGGACTTGATAACGCCTTTATCTCTCTTGATGGCTACAACTATTATGAAACCAATAGCAATACCCAGGGTCTATTTACAATTCCGGGTGTTTATGCCGACCATACCTATACTATGACTGTCCAGAGAGGTGGTTATTCGAATCTAACTCAACAAGTAGAAGTTGGTAATACAGATCTGGATCTGGGAGATGTAATCGTTAACGAACTCGCTTTCCCACCTTTTGAAGTATCGGCAACAATGCTTCCCGGAAATCAGGAGGTTCACATTGAATGGGTTTCACCCGATGCTTATGATTTCATCGACTTCCGTTATGATGATGGAGTTCCGGCTTTAGCTATCGGATTTCCTTCTGGAACCAGTAACTCCATCATGGGAGCAGTCCATAGAAGAAGTGCTATTCTAAATTCGGTCTCCTGGTATCTCGGAGGTGCCACCAATCATCCGACAGTTAATCTCTTTATCTTTGGCCTCAATGCCCAGGGATTACCGAATAGCAATCTTGTTCTTTATCAGGCCAATAATGTTGCCAATAATCACCAGCAGTGGACTATCTATGAACTCCCCAATGATATTTCGGCTCCGAATGGTTTCCTGATCGGACTCAGTGTAACTGGAAATCTTGGTCTGGCTGCTGATGACGGGGTTGGTGCACCATATGTCTATCAGAACAACACTCATTACTTCACAGAAAATTACACCACCGGTACCTGGATGACCATGGAATCTGCAGGCTACAGTAATAACTTCTTACTCCGGGCTCAGGGGTTTGATCTCGGTCCGATCAGAGATCTTGAACCTATCTCCAGAGCAAGGGAGTTATCTTATCCAACTAATCTACACGCTGAATCGATTGAGTTATTCGATAGTCAAAGTTCTCCTCTGATCAGAAATAGTAAACCTATCCATAATCAGGATCGAGTTCTGGTTGGTTTTATTATCTATCGATTACAACCAGGACAGGAACAGAATCCTAATAGCTGGACTGAGATCGGAACCGTACCGGTCAGCACAACTGAATTTACTGATACCGGTTTACCTGATCTTCTGAATGGTTCATATCGTTATGCTGTGAGATCGGTCTATACAAATAATGTTTTATCTGATGCAGCACTATCGAATACCATTAATTATGTCGAACAGATACCTTATATTTCCAATCTGGATGCTGATGTGCAGGGCAATGATGTCTATCTAACCTGGCAATGGGTAAGCAGAAGCGACAGGCTTCGCCATAACTCACTGCGTCAAACTGGTGATGAAGATTCTTCTTCAGATTTTAGAGACAGAGCTTTTCTCGGCTTCAAGATAACCCGTAACGGTCCTGTCATAGCAGAAGGGATTATGGATCTGAGCTATCTTGATGAAGACTTACCGGCAGGAAATTATACTTACACCATTATCGGCCAGTTTACCAATGGCACTACCAACATGCTTTACATTCAAGTCACAGTTGCTACAGGATTATCCGATGAACTGATTTTAGAACCTTTGGTCACTGCCCTGTTAGGCAATCACCCCAACCCCTTCAATCCCGACACAACAATTCAATATTCGCTGGCAAGTAACGCAAGAGTCTTGATTGAAGTATATAATATTAGGGGACAACATGTAAAAACACTTGTTGATAATTATCAGACAAGTGGTAGATATAAGGTAACCTGGAACGGTCAAGATGAGCGGGGGAGAGATGCCGGAAGCGGTATTTTCTTTTATCGTATGAAAACGGGAGAATTTACCTCCACCCGAAAGATGATTATGCTGAAGTAAGATCTGTTATAAACATTATTAAGGGGCAGAAGAATTTACCTTCTGCCCCTTTTTTGATACTCCACTACCATCGAAGATTACTCAGGCTAAAGTCTATGCTACGAAATATTGTCATCCTGAGTATTCTGCTGTTTGCTTCCTGCTTGGTTTTACGGCAGAATGTATCGAAGAATGAATCGAAACATCTAACAACAGCATGATCCAATATCTCGAATCGCTAACAACATATCAAAAGGTCAAGTACTGACCCGATAAAAAGATTGACAGACATTGAGCGGTTCGAAATAGAATGCTTTATTCAAAATTAGAACTAAAAGTAAGCCAAGGTGGAATTGGAATATGAAAGTGCAGATATTGAAACAACCCATGATGTTCAAAGTTCTCTATGCATTAATCCCTATAATCTTGTATTCTGTCTTTCTATTCGGTTGGCGGATCCTTGTTATGATCGTAGTTACCAATCTTGCTGCCTTTCTCAGTGAGTATATCTTCATTCGCAACAAAACAGGTGGTAAAGTCACCTCAGCAGCCTTTGTAACCGGCACTCTTTTAGGCCTCATTCTCCCCCCCACACTACCTTTCTGGATGGCTGCTGTAGGTGGAGTGGTGGCTATCGTCTTTGGTAAGATGATCTTCGGCGGTTTTGGAATGAATATGTTCAATCCGGCAATAGTGGGCAGGACATTTCTCTATGTCACTTTTGCCAATCATATGACTGTCCGTTGGGTCTCCCCCTTTACCTCCTTTCCGGGTGGTTTTGCTGCCTATTCGAAGATTGATCAGATAACATCTGCAACCCCCATCGAATCGGTGAATATCTTTTCTTTACCCCAATTATTCACCGGTATGATACCCGGTTCTGCAGGTGAGACTTCTGCTCTTTTGATCATCCTGGCGGGAGTTTATCTGCTCATTACCAAAACCGCAAAATGGCAGGCGATGATCTCGACCCTACTCAGTTTTCTTCTATTCACGATCATCTTTTATTTCGGTGCCAATCCTCTCTATTATCTCTTTAGTGGGGGTATCCTCTTTGGGACTGTCTTTATGGTTACTGACCCGGTATCGATGCCAAAGAATAAATATGCGATCTGGGTTTTTGGTTTGTTGGTTGGTTTTCTGACCGTTTTTATCCGTAAATTTGCCCTTTGGAGTGAAGGTTTTATGTTTGCCCTCTTGATCGCCAATTCCTTTATGCCGATTATCGAATACGGAATAACCTTCAAAAAAGTTCCTCTAAAAGATAAAGGATAACATATGCCAGAGAAACAAGAAAAACAAGCTTTCTCCGAAACCCGTATCTATCCAATATTCTTTATGCTGATCGTCGCCATCTTCTTCGGGACTATCCTCGCTGTTTTCTATCACAGTACGACCGAAAGAATCAGGGAACATCAAGAACTACGTCTTAAATCGGCAATTCTCGCTCTATTTGAACTCCCCATGGAAGATATTCAAGAATCTTATGATCAACATATCAAAGAAGAAGAAACTGCTCATCTTTTATATTACACTGCCCACGTTGATAATCTGGATCTCGGATACTGCTTTCTGATAAGTGGTAATGGTCTCTGGGGCGGGATATCCGCTCTTCTGGCAGTCAATACCGACTTCACAAAGATCCTCGGTTTACATATTCTGGCACAGAATGAAACCCCTGGTTTGGGTGGTAGAATAGGAGAA
>CAZSVG010000109.1:0-4743 GCA_964610195.1 uncultured Candidatus Cloacimonadota bacterium
TATTTGTCAGAATATTATTCCCTGATCACACTTTTTCATTGACATTTTTATGACTATTCTTGATATGTTGTAGCAGTTGTATTTTGCGAAAATTATTTGTAATTTGGAGGTTTAAGATGTTTTTATTTACACTGACAAGAAAAAAAGAGATTAGAGAGGAGGAAATACCGGTAGTGAAAACCCTGAGAGATTATCAAAACTCTAAATATTACCACCGAGAAGCCCCTTTCTCACGTTTGAAGATCATTGTAAAAAGAATGTTGGGAAGGTAAAGCTGCTACCTAACTCCCTCAATCTTTAAAACAGTCTTTATCTCAGTATGAAAGGGAATTATTGGGATAAATTATGGGGTATCACGGCATTTGGTGAGAGTTATGGACCTGCCGTTGGCGTGGTCATCGAAGATATTAAACCCGGCATAGAATTCCCTTTCCAAGAGATTCAACAAGCATTATCCAGGCGCAAACCCGGAACAGGTAGGTTTACTTCACCAAGGCAAGAAGAAGACAGATTAGTAGTCATTTCAGGTGTTTTTGAAGGCAAGACTACAGGTATGCCCATCTGCCTGCTTGTTTATAATCAGGATCTAAGACATGAAGACTATGAAGCCATAAAAGATGTTTTCAGGCCAGGTCATGCCGATCTTGCCTGGTATAAAAAATTCAAGATCTACGATTATCGTGGTGGGGGAAGATCTTCAGGGCGAGAAACAATAGCCCGGGTTGCTGCAAGTGCTCTCGTTGATAGGCTTTTGGATCCGATCCAGATTCTTCTCTATCCGATTTCTATTGGTTCCATTGATCTCAAAGTCATTGATCTTGAATTTAGGAAAAATAATGAACTATTCTGGCCTTGTCCTCAGACTTATGATGTTATAACAGCATATCTGGAAGACATAAAAAGAGTTGGAGATTCCGTGGGGGGAATAGTTCAGGGTATAATAAGAAATATCCCATCTGGTTTGGGTGATCCGGTATTCGAGAAATTAGATGCCAATCTTGCCAAAGCTCTGCTATCGATTGGAGGAATCAAAGGAATAGAATTCGGAGCCGGATTTGTATTGGGACGGATGCGGGGAAGTGAAGCCAACGATCCGATATTATCTTTAGCTCCCTCTGATGAGCTCGACAGAGCTGGAGGTATAAATGGAGGGATCTCAACTGGCAATCCTGTCTCATTTAAATTTGTAGTTAAACCAACACCTTCAATAGCCGTTGCTCAAAAAACAGTTGATAAAGATGGAAATCCTCGGGTATTAGAGTTGAAAGGTCGATTTGATACAACCCTTATTCCGAGAGTTATTCCGGTTGCGGAAGCCATGATCAAACTTGTTCTGGCAGATGCTTTAGCTTACCAGAGACTGATAGAAGATAAGCAACCAGACCTTGATCTCCTGAGAGAAGCTATCGATAAAATCGATGAAGATATCCTGGCATCACTCTGCAGGCGGAATAAAAACGTTGAACTAATTGGCAACTATAAAAAAGAAAAAGGAATGGTAATCCATCAACCAGAGAGAGAAAAGGATGTTCTGAATAATATCATAATCAAGGGTAAACAGTTTAATCTGGATTCCGATATGTTACATAAAATCTGGCAGATCATCTTCGAACAGAGCAGGAATAAGCAGTGAAGATTCTCTCCATACCTATCAAAGACGAATTCCCTTACTCAGAGATTCCCCATTACAAATATGATCTATTGGAACTTAGATTGGATTATGCAGCTCAATCTCCTCTGATACCAGATTATCTGCTGAATAATAAGCTGATTAATGCTTCAACGATAATTACTATTCGGGATCCTTCTGAGGGGGGAATCAATCCGGTTTCTTTCAATCAGAAAATAACAATATACAATGATCTTATCAAAAGCACCAACTGCCTTATTGAAATTATTCCTCAAATATCGTCCCGATATTCCGCATAATAATCTTATCCTCTCTTGCCATATCAGTAAAGACAATTTTGATCTGTCTAAAACCCTTTTAGAAGCGATCAACAAGGCCAACAGATATAAGATCAGATATTTAAAACTTATTGTTCCGGTATCATCTTATAAGCAACTGAGGATGTTTGCTACATGGCAACAAAAATCACGGAACCCGCTGATAATTAATGGCTCCGGCTTGCTTGGAAAACTATCCAGAATACTATGGAAAATGAATGGTTCTGTCGGCACTTATCTGGGACTGGAGAATTTCAAAACGGCTACTGAACAGCTAACCTATGATGAGTATGAAACTTTCAACTGCGATCAGATAGATGAAAATACTCTATTAGGGGGGATCATTGGAGCAGAACAGGTCTATGAATCTTTGGGATTACCATACTACAACCAGAAGCTGAGAAGATTGCATAGCAATGTTGTTTATCTCCCTTTTCCTGTTAAAGATATACCTGATTTTATTAACTGGTTGCAAGTACTGAATCTGAGCAGCAGATTTTATGGTTTTTCGATCACCATGCCTCATAAATCAGTTTTACCTCTTTACTTCTCAGTTCCCAATACTATTGCCAATCTGTTAGCGGTCAGAACAGACAGAATAGATCAGCTACCGAGTGGAAAGCCTGAAATGTTCCTGAATTCTGATGTTGACGCATTCAGAAAAGCTTTGGAAGTTCTAAAAATAACCAAAGATCATCATATCCTCATATATGGTTCGGGAGCTACTGCTCAGAGTTTCTTTAAAGAGTTTCGCACTTATTCCCATTTGATGATCAATGCCCGTAATGAGAAGAGAACCGGGGAGCTAATTCGGGGAAATAATGTTAGCTTCCTTTCTCCATCAAGGTTTAATAAGCATACAATTGACCTGATCGTAAACTGCTCTGCATTGGGTATGAAAAACGAAGACTTTTTTGCTGAAACGGGTTTACCATTACCAAAAAAGATGATCGATTTGCCCTATACTCTCTCTGAGACCAGAGCTATACAACATTGCATAGATCGACAAATACCTTTTATTGATGGTAAAAAATTCTGGTTTTTGCAAGCCAGAAAACAGGAGAAGATTTTTTCTAATAATATACTCCATCTGAATCAAGAAAGTAAATTGACACAATAACATCTGAGATTAGTTTATTCATTAGAGAACCATGAAGGTGATGTTTTTGATGAAATCATCACCCTCTTAGATCTCTGGAGCAATGGATGAAGATCAAGTTAAATATATTACTCCTGTTATCAGGAATCCTTGTCTTAACCGGTTGTAAATGGGGAGATGCTACTGGTCCAGGGACTTCTGTGCCGTATATTTACCATATCGGAGAGTATAATACCCCCGGTTTTGCCTATGCTGTTGATGCTGGGGGATATCGGGCCTATATCGCAGATGGAGTTAGCGGTTTAAGAATTATCAGTATTGAAATGCCCCACTTTCCTGATGAAATAGCCTTGTTTGAAGATGACGGGGTTTATTACGATGTAAAATATAATGGTAATGACTTCGTTTATGTTGCTGCAGGAGTTGCCGGATTCAAGATTATTGACGTAAATAGTCCCTGGGGACCGGAGTTGGTTGGTCAGTATTCTACTTACAATGCCTTTGGACTTGATTTTGCCGGTCAATATGTCTATCTGGCAGATGATATTGGTGGGATCAGGATCCTTGATGTCAGTAATCACTTTAATATTTATCAGGTCAGCAATATCAGTGTTTCGGGTCAAAATGTAAATAACGTTACGGTAAATTGGCCTTATCTATATGTCTCTGCCCGCTACGGATTTTCTATCATAGATATTAACAACCCCTATCTCCCTCATGAGATTTATTTTGAGCCGATGAGTAATGTTTATGATATAAGTGTCGTTAACTACATGGCATATGTTGCTTTTGAGGGTGGTTTGAGTATCTTCGATATCAGTCAACCCAATAACCCGCAAGAACTTGGTTTCTGTCAACTTCCAGCGACTGCCAGATCAGTTGAGGTCAGAAGTGAATTTGCCTACCTGGCTATCGGAAGAGGTGGTCTTTCAATTGTCAGAATAACTGATCCGCTCCAACCCTATGAAATTGCCTATTACAATCCGGCCGGAAGTGAGATGTCTGATCTACTGCTCTATGGTCGTTATATTTTTATAGCCAATGGAGAAGCAGGTTTTATGATCCTCGAATTTTGGGTAGGCACATAATACAATTTTATCAGGTGAAAGATTAAAAAGCGATATATACAAGCGCATTAACCCGCCAGAGTAAATCCTCAAGACTTTTGCCGGTACTGTTCACACCGATACTGGCATAATTTTGTCTATTGGGTAGAAAATAGGTAAATTCAAAGAGATGATTAAATTCATATTGAACATCAGTCCAGATAAATCTCGGCCTGACTCTGAATTCAATTCGTTCTATACGACGAAACAATTCGATCTGTAAAGTATGATATTCATTTTCAACAAAAACTTCGTATGCGTTTCCTACCCTATTCCCACTGCTATTTGTATCATATATATATGTTAGTCCCAAAACCAGATCATTGTATTGATAAAAATATTCCCGGTCCGGAAGATTGTTATAAAATCCGGTTATCCAGGGAAAGCCTGTTAATGTCGTATATGACACCGAAAATTTTCTATACATCCTGTCCCGAACAGTTTCTTCCCAGCTAAAATCGTCATAATCTGCCCTTAAGTGATATTCCTGAAGAAAAAGCATATTATTGTTTAAGGCTATATGCAGCGAGGGGAGCAGATTATAGATCCTGGTAACCTTGTTATTGGCCGACATCCCTGATTTAACATACA
>CAZSVG010000110.1:0-4672 GCA_964610195.1 uncultured Candidatus Cloacimonadota bacterium
TTTATCTACTTCGATACCGTTATCAGTCCCGAGATAGGCCGTCAAGCCGGCACTCTTACTCAAATAGTTGGTAAGTTCTTTTTTGGTATATTTCCCCGAATAGGCCAGATCGAGCAGATCACCGATCGGTAAAGCCCCGGCTCGCTGAGGTGAGAAGGGACCCATCCCCAGGAGAGCGTTGTTGACATCAACCACCCGACCCTGCTTAATGGCAGCAATAGAGATCCCACCACCCATATGGGCAGCGATCATATTGGAAGTTTTAAAATTGATATTCATCTGTTTAGCCAATCTTCTGGCTGTATAGCGAATGTTTAGAGCGTGAAAAAGAGATTTTCTCTCTATTTCGGGAATACCGGAAATACGGGCTATTTCATCAAATTCATCAACGGTAACCGGGTCTATAATAAAGGCAGGAATATGAAGATTTTTGGAAATGGAATCCGCTATAAAAGCACCTAAATTGGAAGCATGAATCCTCCCCCAGGTAGTTGGATCTTTTAAATCGGTGAGCATCTTTTCATTCACCTTATAAACTCCACCATGAACCGGTCTGACCAGACCACCCCGACCCACTACCGCCTTCAAGGTCTCGGGAGGAATGTTGTTCTCTTTCAGTGCATCCAGAACCAATCCTTTGCGAAAATCATACTGGTCTAACAGACCGCCATATTTATCCAGATCTGCCGGATCATGTCGCAGCGTAACGCTGAAGAGTTCCTTCTCATCATCGAAGACTGCTATCTTGGTTGAAGTAGAACCGGGATTGATTGCTAAAACCCTGTATTCCATTAAAAACCTCCACATTTTTGATATTTCACGGCAAGAATTAAAGAGAGGCCTTTATAAGTCAACTATAAATCGGTTGATTTTGACAATCAATATTCCATAGAGGTGGAAAAGTAGCTGACTAATAAGTCTTTGGGGGGTATTGATTTATTGGAGAGTTTTCTTCATCGCTTAGTTTTTTGCTTTACCTTACTGCTTGCCAGATTGGACGAAGTCTGATATCATTCTTGCTTAACTTCTGCTAAAGTATCTTAATCTTTATTCGTGGCCTTCGTACTATTAGTGGTTACTTTTTTTGCCATGTGACTACGTCGAGCTCGGAAGCAGCCACGAAGAAGTGTTTCTCTCGGTTCGATATATTCTGCACCAAAATGGCGAGCTGCAAACGAAGATGCCTTTCAATTTGGTGCAGAACACTCAGGATGACAGCCATTTGTAACATAGACTTTAGTCTGTGATCTTTCATCCATTGATACGTTCTGTTGTAAGCCAAACAAGAGGTAAACGGCTGGACACTCATGATGACAGCCATTTGTAGCATAGACTTCAGTCTGTGCATGCTCGATACGTTTTCCTGTAAAGCTGAGCAAGAATAAGACGCAGATCCATTTTGGGGGATTGGGTTGTGCCTCAGAATCCTGACATTTCATGTCAGATCATGTTGTTTAATCCCTATGGGGTATCTTTTTCAGACGGGTGATTTTCTTCTTGTTTAGCTTTATTTGGGGTTCCTAGAAAAAAATCGTGTTTTTTAGTCTTATTCGTGTATTTCGTGGTTTTTTTTTATTGAGTGTGAGAATTATCTATTCATCAAGAGGGCAATTTCTCTGATCACCTTTGCTGCCGTAATACTGGAGACCCCACTGGCATCATAATCGGGAGCAAGTTCCACTACATCTGCTCCGACAATATTCCTGTTCATTAGGGTCAACAGGGCATTGAGAAGTTCCGAAAAACTTACCCCCCCCGGCTCTGGCGTTCCTGTTCCGGGAAAATAAGCGGGATCGAGAATATCAAGATCAATTGTCAAATAGATCGGGTCATCAGGGTCGAGATCACTGATCTTCTGGTAAAAATTGTCCAGAGTGAAGGGGAAAAAGCGAGTATGTTTTGTACCCCAGAGGAATTCTTCTTTTTCGCCGGAACGAATACCGAATTGATAGATATTTTTGGGGTCCAGATGTTCTGTTAAGAGGCGGATAACAGAAGAATGAGAAAACTTTTCACCCAGATACTCCTCTCTCAAATCGGTATGAGCATCAAAATGGAGAACCTTTAGCTGTGGATACTTCTGTAGATATGCCCTGATCAGGGGGTAAGAGACCAGATGTTCGCCACCACAGGAGAGGATCTTCTTACCTGACTCGAGTAATTCTCCGGCTTTATCCTCGATGATCTGTAAAACTCTTTCAGTATTACCAAAGGGGATAACCAGATCACCATAATCGTGGATTTTATAAGCAGTCAGATCTTTGTTCTGATAAGGTGAATAGGTCTCCAATCCATCGGAGACATTTCGCACTGCATCGGGGGCAAATCTGCTCCCGGGACGAAAAGTGGCTGTGCCATCAAAGGGTATTCCTATAAAAACTGTGTCGGCTTCTTTATATAAAGCGTTGAAGGAGAGAAAATCGGGCATCTCGGGTTTATGATTTCTGGGTAAGTTTTTCGATGAAATTGGGGAGGCAGAAAGCAGCCTGATGGATCCGGTCGTTATAATAATCGAGTTTAAGAGCATCCTGCTTATAAATATCTCTCTGGAAAGCAGTCTCGGGGTCATGTTTTTGACTCCCCATACAGAAAGACCAGAGCCCGGAAGGGTAGGTCGGAATCGAAGCCAGGTAAAGCTTGCTGATCGGGAAGAGAGTTCCAAAATCTCTGAGCACATTGGGGATGACATCGGCAAAATGTTTGATAAAGGGGGTTTCCGATTGCGTGGTCAGGATACCATCTTCGTTCAGGATATTATAACAGTCCCGGTAGAAATCGATATGAAACAGTCCTTCGGCAGGTCCGATCGGATCAGTTGAATCGATCAAGATAACATCGAATTTTTCTTTCGTCTCCTGAACATAACGAATCCCGTCAGTGACGATAACTTCCGCCTTGGACGAGTTGAAGCCACTCGCTACATGGGGAAAGAACTCTTTGGAAGCGGCAATGACCATTTTATCTATCTCAACGAGAACGGCACGTTTTACTCGCGGATGTTTTACCACCTCTCGCAGGGTTCCGCCGTCACCACCACCGATGATCAAGACCTTTTCCGGATTGGGGTGGGTATAGAGTGAAGGGTGAGCCAGCATTTCATGATAAACGAATTCATCACGCTCGGTCAGCATGACCAGTCCGTCCAGCAACATGACCTTACCGTATTCGGGTGTTTCGATGATCATCAGTTTCTGATAGGGGCTTGCCACCGAAATATGAGTTTGACTTACCCTGAGTGTCAAACCGAGGTTTTCAGTATGTTTTTCAGTATACCATAGATCCATATATTTCTCTCTTCGGGTTTAATACCAGAGGACTATTCCGGCAAAGACGGTAGTAATATTCTCAACAGTGGCGGAAACAACCGTCGATTTGATCTCTTTCAGTTTCCGGTTTCGATAGCGAAACCCCTCAATGACCATATTACGGGCATAAAGCTCGACATTTTCGGCATCTTTGGGTGCGGAATATTCCATGATCAGACCGGGGAGTGAATCGTCTTCCGGTATTCCGATGGCAACGGCGGCTGAGATGATCTCACCCGGTTTATCGGAAGTCAGACTGGCATAGGCAGTCGGAATAAAGGCACCACCGGGTAACCGAACCGGCTCTATTTCCTGACAGGCCGGAGGGACGATACTGCTCAATCTGATCAGATTGGTGTCACCGATCCCGGCTTGGATGAGTGCCTGGTCAAAAGAATTCAGTTTGGTCAGTCCTTCTGCTGCTCCTTTGGCAAAGAAGTATTTATCTGGTGTGCGGGCCATCATAGTTTATCTACCTGCTGAACAATATTTCTGCTCTACTACATCAGGAGCTATCTCAGACTCAGGTTTGTGAAGCAGTTTCTTGTCACCAATTTCAAATAGACCTCTTTTGAGTTCCATGTTGCTCGACTGTCCCGATTCGAATTGCTCTTCCAGATATTTGTATACCACCCAGGGGTCGATAGTCTCACCACAGGTGAAGATATCTACTGCGGCATAATTATATTCCGGCCAGGTGTGGATGGCTACATGTGATTCGGCAATTACCACAACCCCACTTACTCCAAAGGGGTTGAATTCATGAAATGTATGTCTTACTATCGTGGCTTTGGCCAGACGACAGGCATTGAGCATGGCTTCTTCTATTTTATGAACATCTTTTAAAGTGTCGGCATTGCACTGATAAAATTCGACGAGTATTTGGCGTCCTAAAGCTTGCATTTTTCCTCCTTATTTTTTAGATACTTATCTCCGTTTTTCGATTTGGGATTGACAGAGTTAATTCTGTCATCAGTAAGCAGTAAAAAACGAGTTATGAGGACTAACTCAATCTGGAGGTAAAAGCGCAGACTTCTACCAGAATCACCTCTCTGTTTTTACAAATATGGGAGTCAATATAATGCAGATACAATTTCGTAACTACTTGATTTTTGAGCAAGTTAACTTTCATTGGCAGATACCTCCCATCTAATTTTGTGCTAATCAAAAAACTACTGAAAATTTGTCAATCAGTTTTTGAATGAATTTTGATTTCCTTTGGTGATAATTAATATAGCAACTTTTTTCGTCGAGCAAAATTTTTTTCATCTTTTTTTCATCTCTTTTTCGATCATGCTTTTTCATCTCCTCGCTCTTCCTGCTCTGCTTCCTCCGGTTTTTCACCTCCTCTCCCTCTCGCCTCGTCG
>CAZSVG010000111.1:0-4668 GCA_964610195.1 uncultured Candidatus Cloacimonadota bacterium
GGGAATGCCTCTTGATACCTGACATTTCCACCCCTCCTGGGTTTTGTCATTTTTTTAAATTCAGCTAATTATCTCTTACTCCCTTTACCCTGAAGAATTGAAGCATCTGATCATCCAGGAGCGCTCTTATCCAGATTACTCTATTATCCTCTTCAGTAAATATTCCTTCGGTACTTATATCGATAAATCCGTTTTCGATGCTATTCGAGGCTTCCACAACATAACTGTCGGCAGTTTCGACTACATCCCAGGAGATGGTAATCCAGCCATCATCAATTATGATAGATAGATGCTGTGGTGTTTCGACATCATCAGTTCCCGAAGTTATCATAATAAAGCGTATCTGAGGTTTGTAATCGGTTATTTCTGTTGTTATCTCGTTTGTTTGATCAAAATCGTGAGATCTGGTGTATCTGAAACCATTTGTTGAATCGAAAATCCGCTGCTGCCCGGTTGAACTTGCAGCCTGTGTTCGACTAAATGCAGTATCAACAAGGATATTATCAATCCCATTCCATTGGAAAGGAACTACTAATTCCAGCATATCCCATCCTCCGATCACCGGGGCATAAAGAGTATTCGTATATACGGTTTCATAAGGGCCCACATCATGTAAAGAAGCATCAACTTCTGTTGTATGTTTCATTCTGACTATGAAGTTCGGTAAACTATATTGTGGGGCATAAACGACATAGAATCCCAGATGAGTAATCGTTCCTGATCCTTCGAAGCCGGCTGCACTTATCTCAGCAGTTGTATAAACCATCTGCCCACGCAAGCTTCGACGGTTGATGTTTATCGGTGCCGCAGCGTTTGCGTTATTAGTAGTTGTTCCGAATCCTATCTCAACAATCTGTTCTGCAGAAGTTACAGCTTCAGCTGCAATTCCGCTCGAGTAATCATGATTAGAATCATAGGAAAAAGCTTTATAGTAATAGGTAACTCCCTCTTCCAGAGCTGTATGATTATATGTTGTAGCGTCACCACGATAGATGACTAGACCACCACCCATAATGATTTCTCCTGCAGAATATTCAGTTCCATTAACAGGAATTCCAAATACTCCATCAGTTGACCAGGCTAACATTACATTATCGTTGAAGACATTTGCTGCCCAACTGAGATTTATCTCACTGGCGTTGAGAGTAGTAGCTGTTAAATACTGAGGGTTCGGTACAACCGCTAACATTGTTTGTGTTGCCAGTAATGCAGCATGAGCATTAAGTCTTCCGGTACCGAGCATGTTGAGATAACCGGGATTAAGGGGATAGTGATCATCCGTTGAGTTTCTCAGAATATTGGCAACATCGGAAGTATTAAGTATCGTGCTGTTCCGGTAGGCATAAGATATAATCAGGGCTGCTACCCCCGAGGCATGAGGACAGGCCATGGAAGTACCTTGCGAATAGTTATAACTGTTACTTAGTATTGTGCTCATCACCCCCCGGGCAATCAGTTGATTCACTTCACCACCTGGTGCTGATATATCGACCCAGGTATCATAATTGGAATAATATGCTTTCTGATCTTGATTATTGGTTGCCGCTACGGAGAACGTTCCTGAATAACAGGCAGGATATTTCAAACCGCTGGAATTTTCGTTTCCAGCAGCAAAGATAGTTATTCCGCCGTTCAAAACATCTCCACCACCATTAATGTTGAAGTAATCTATAGCATCCAATACCGATTGTTCATAATAACCCATCGTACTGTAACCCCAACTGTTCTGTGATATGGCAGCATTATTATCAGCCGCGTATACCGGAGCGAGGGCAAATCCTCCTGACAGAGAACTCCTGAATATCTGACAGGAAATCAGTCTAACCCCATTAGCTGTTCCGGAACCTCCGGCAATACCTGCAACCCCGATAGCATTATTGGAAATAGCTGCCACAGTACCCGCTACGTGAGTGCCATGAGCACTGGGATAAATAGTGCTGTTATCATTCACAAAGTTATAACCTATTCCCGGCCACATATTCCCTGCTAAATCGACGTGATTATACATGATACCATCATCGATAACAGCAACTATGACATCTGTCGAACCTTGCTCCATATTCCAGGCATTGAAGAGACTAATATCAGCACCGGGAGTTCCTGCTTCTTGTCCGGTATTGTGATAATGCCACTGGTTATGTAAAAAAGGGTCATTGGTAGTCCAACGCCTGGGATTTCCATGGTCTGATAACAATGACTTTTTATACTCCGGTTCTGCCCAGGCAATGATCTCATTCAGATCCCGATATGCCGTTATTATTTTTCTGATGTCTTCAATAGAATCAAATCGGAGTTCATACCAGAGATGAAATCCCCATAAACGATGTCTCCATTCGAATTCGTTTTTCAGGGCAGGGCTCTCAAACAATCTTCTTACCGTATGAACTTCAAACCTTCGATTCAATTCGTCTATTGCTGTTATTCCGGTCAGGACTATGCCATCTTCATCTCTGGTTATCTGTAGATTATCCAGATGATCTGTATACTCAGTATGAAACTTAATCGTGATCCATCCTTTTTCCATAGCTTCGTCGGGAACCTGAAAAAGGTCTATCCATGGACGTTCACCAAATCTAACCTCTTCTTCTGTGGCAAAAACATAGGAAATAGAGCTAAAAATTAAAATCATTGAGCATAATAAAAAAATCTTCTTCATAATATTGACCTCCCCTTTTCATTTCGATAGTAATCATTATTATCCATTATCATAAATCTTTCTTGCGATCCCTCCAATTGACTGATTTATCTTCCTCTCATTTTCGAAGAGACATAGGCCCCGTCTCTACATAACTTGCTATCTTTCCGAAGGTTTTTCCTGATCACTACATAGCTAATAACTAATAACTCTTTCTTCTTGCTATCTTTCCTTCATTTTTTTCATTTATGCTTATTTGTGTTTTATCTGTGTTCATTTGTGGATGATGCTTGCTGCCCTTCCACAGGTTTTTCTCCCCCTCGTCCACTCGCCTTATCGCCCCCTCTTATCCAACTCTCTCCGCCGTCATCACCTCCGCCTCCTCCCTTTACTTCTCGTCTCTCTCCATCAGAGGAATCCTCAGAGTTGCTGTTACAGCAGAAGAAGCAACGACCCTGTAAAATTTCTTCTCCGAGGTGATGAGCTCACTATAAGATAAGGTTGTCACTATAACAGCTATCGGATCCCCCCAATCCTCTGCATAGGGATCCGGAGATGCGTAGATCAGATATGAATTCGCTCCTGCAACAGGTTCCCAGGTTAGCGTAACATATCCCCCGGCGGTTGTTATGGAAACGACCGGTGCAGCAAGTTCACTTGTGTTAGCATTGATAATAATATTATCCAGCCGCCACCAGTAGATATTACTGCTGTCTTCACCATAAACACGGAAACGGATCTTGAATATTCTGTTACCGGCAAACTCACTGATATCATGGTTACCTGTAGTCCAGGGGAAACTTCCTGCCATATTATTATAAGTATGAATTGTATGCCAGATAGAGCCGTCAAAAACCTCAAAAGATAGTGCTTCCACCGTTGATGAGCTAAAATTAGTAAGACTGACATCATATTGAATGGTTATGGTATCAAAGCTGTTAGCATCAAGACCCCAGCTTGTCAGGTTACGATTATAGTTTAGATGATAAGGATATTGATAGAACCGCGCACACGGGATTGGATTACCTGTGTAGGTAGTAGTTGCCCAGTTACTATCATGAGACCAGAGATTTGCATGCAGAGTCATAGAAGCCCAGTCTTCGGTAAATGGCAATTCCAGTGGTGCCGGAGGTAATAAAGTCTCTACCATTAAAGTCTCAGAAGCTCCAGTCTCTTCCATGATATATACAGCAGTCACATAGTAGCTATAATTTGTTCCAATCAGAACATCATAGTCGGTATAGGAGGTATCAGGTATCATTTCCGGATTTATGATAACCCCATCTCGATAGACATTATAGCCTGTTATCCCTCTAACATGAGTTCTTTTATCCTGCCTGACAGATCGATTGGTCATTTCAGTAAACACCTGTCCGATCTCCTGCAACTCTATAGAAGGGATTGAATCATAATTATTAGTTGCATTATCAAGGTTATTATTTCTGTTCTGAAAGGGATCCGGTGATATTTTTTCATGGTGACTGTGAACTGATTCTTCCCGGTAACTGATCTCTCCGTAATCATAACCATTGGCCCTGATCAAGAAACTCATATTATAGCCGTTATATTCGAGTGTTTGCCAAACATTACCGGTATAATCTGCAGTAAAAAACTGAGTATTGGGTTCAAAATTCCAGGGAGGACTGCTTCCATTATCAGTGGCCAATCCCAGAAAGCCATCATAATTGAGACCGATCAAGAAGCCATCCGGTGTATCTATCGGTGAAGGCAATCGATATACATTCCACTGCAGATCTGTACTGGGAATACTTGATGCCTGAAACAGAATATTGGTTCCATCAGGCATCCCATCTTCATCAAGTCCAAAGATGAAAAGATTTACATAATTATGAGGTCCCCCTACTGAAGTTGTAAACCACTCTACTTCATGGATTTGGGCATCTCTTCTATGTGCCGCTCCGATAACATTGTTGACATTACCGGCCGGATAACCCCAATTCAGATAAGGTTCACCACTATCATAGCGAAATGTATCGTATAGGGTATGGGGATCTTTCCAGTTTAGAAGAATA
>CAZSVG010000112.1:0-4645 GCA_964610195.1 uncultured Candidatus Cloacimonadota bacterium
CCAGACAAAACATCAGATTCTGGATAATAATGTTAATGCTTATCTGGCAGGTCCCGCCAGTAAGCAGGGACGGATTGTTGCCGATAATATAGTTTTTGGTAATAAGAAAAAATATAAGGGAATTATCGGGACTGCCATTATCAAGGTTTTTGATCTGACCGCTGCTATGACAGGAGCTACCGAGCACCAATTACAAAGAAGTAAGAAGGATTTTCTCAGCACAGTAATCCATACATCGAGTTATGCCGGTTATTATCCTGATGCTCAACCTGTTTCCATTAAATTACTCTTTTCTCCCGATAAGGGTGAAATACTCGGTGTCCAGATCATCGGATTCATGGGAGTCGATAAGCGGGTCGATGTGATTTCGGCATTCATCCAGAAGGGGGGAAAGGTCTCTGATCTGACAGAGTTTGAACACTCCTATGCTCCACCTTATTCTTCTGCCCGGGATCCTATTAGCATTGCCGGATTTGTTGCTGAAAACATGATCAAAAGGAAATTCAAAGCAGTCAACTGGTCAGAGTTAGAAGATGACAAATATCGCCAGGCTTTACTACTCGATGTCCGAACGCCAGAGGAATTTGCATGGGGTTCTATTCCCGGCAGTATCAATATCCCACTGGATGATCTACGAGATAGGTTTAGTGAATTACCCCCTAATCGTGATATAGTAGTCTACTGTTTGGCAGGACATCGAGGATATCTTGCCTGTAGATTACTTAGCCAGAAGGGGTTTGACAAAGTTTATAATCTTGCCGGTGGCTACAAAACCTACCAGTTTGCCTATGGAAAAGATGATAAGTGTGAAGATATTTATGAGGGAGAGACTATCCTGCAGGATGATTCCATCTTCCCGGAAGATGAGGCGTTTAAAAGTTAAATGATTATCAATGGAGACAATTAATCAATACTGTTTAAATTCAAGCTGTTTGACTAAGTATGAGGTGAATAATGTCAGGAATTATTTTTTATAAAACTGAACGATTAAAAGAAACAGTTGATTTTTACACTAGGCAGGTAAATGCCAAAATCTGGCTTGATCAGGGTAAATGTATAATACTCCAGCACGGTAATATGTTGTTTGGATTTTGCGAGGGGAAGAAAGCAGATATCGATGGAATCATAACCTTTTTCTATCCCTCTGCTGCTGAAGTCAATCAATCTTATCAAAAATTATCGAATGTTGCTGATAGCAAACCCCGGATCAATTCCCAATACAAGATCTATCATTTCTTTGCTTTCGATCCCGAAGGGCGAAAAATGGAGTTCCAAACCTTTCTTCACTATCTTGATGAATACTGGTCGGGTTCTGAATTGCTTTGTCGGAGAAGAAGTGTACGCCAATTCAGTCATGAAGAGGTCAGTGATGAATTATTCAATAAAGTTATGGAAGCATGCCGATACTCACCTACGTCTCGTAATTCTCAATCTTATTATTATGTAGTTACCCGTGATAGGGAGATAAAATCTTCCCTGGCAAGGATGCGTGATAATTCAAGTAAACCATTGGCTTCAGCACCAATGATTGTAGCATGCTGTGCAGAATCTCACAAAACCAAACGACCTCAGCAGGATGCCTGTATTGCCGCTTATCACCTACTCCTGGCTGCAGCTCAGTTTGGATTGGGAACCTGTTGGATTACCGATATGGATCGTCCGGAAGTGAAAGAGATGCTTGATATCCCTCAGGATGATTATATTGCCTGCCTTACCCCCTTTGGATATCCCTTAGCCAGACATTCAGAGGAATCGGAGATTGATCTGCAGGTTAATGATGAAATAGTGGAGTTACCAGACCGGAGAGAGGCCAGACAATTATTCCGGTTTATATAGTTTTAAAAAGACTATTTAACCCCTCTGATAAAAATTTTCCACAGCTGCATCAATCAGCTTGATAATTCCCTCCAGATCGTCCCCTTCTATTGAGCGGGTATTACCATTATCATAGGTAATGACAACACTGGAGAAGCTCTTATAATAATCTCTGATCTTGGGGATGACAATCGATATATTCCCCACTTCCGAGTCGCGTAGTTTGATGATGGCTTTCATTTAATTTCCCTTAATAATAATCATAAGTATAGACATTCTCCAACAAAGGTTCTTCATTCTCCAGATACCAGGTTTCATTGATCATAAGTCCATTACTGTCATATTCATATACGACCAGGTGGAAGAACTCGTTGTTTCTATATTCTGTTTGATTCATTAAAACACCGTTTTCATAACTGAACAGACGTTTAGTAGTAATCTCACCATCTTCATTTAACCAGTGCTCTTCTATCAGGTTCCCATCACCGTTATATAGATAACGATGGTGACTGATCAGTTTTTCCTGCCGGTCAGTTTCGATTAGTTCGGAAAGTTTATCATCCTCATAGGAATACTTGGCTGTACTGATCAGATTATCATTCCGATCATATTTGACAGCTTCTTTGAGTCGTTCACCTCGATAATTATAAACTGTTCTGGTCTGGATTTCATCAAAGGGGGTTAACCATTGCTCTTCTTCCAGATTTCCGCTCCTGTCATAGGTGTAAATGTATTTGCTGCGGAGTAGGTGTTCTCCTCTATACCAGATTATATTTTCCAGTTTACCTGTCTGATTATTATATTCCAAGATTCTGCTATTTACCACTACTCCATTCGGATTGAGCCATTTTTCGACAACCAATCTTCCCTCCAGATCATATTCCTGGATCTGATTGACAATGCTGTGACTCCATTTGGTCTGGGATCTGATTCCCAACTCTTTTCTTAAAAGGATCTCTTTCTCTTCCGGGGTCAAACTCTTTTCTTTTACACCACAAGAGACTATAAAAAAAGCCAGCAGGAAAGGTAACACTAAAATCCAGGATATCCGTTCCTTTCTGGATGTTAATAGAGAATTATGCACTTTAATAGTCTGTCTAATCATAAATAATACCTTTTCCCGTCTATTCTTGTTAACTTCTTATCTAATTGGAAGATTGCTTGACGCTTTGGGTTAAGTTATCAACGAATCTTCTTAATGAGGCAAACTGGTAATGCAATCTCGTATCAGGATCAAAACTCTTGCCGTTTATGTCCCTTAATTCTATATGTAGGTGTGATGGTTTTCCACTGTTACGAATATTACCGGTATAGCCTGTTAAACCGACCTTTGTTTCTCCGGTGACGAACTGTCCCGGTTCAACAAAAACTTCATTTAAATGAGCGTAAAGACTTTCTATTCCTTCAGGATAGAGGATCCTGACGATCTTGCCATACTCCACCCCAACAGAATCAATTCTCGTATTTCCGATATGACCGAAAGAGGGGAAAATAAAGTCTGGATTATCACTAACCTCGATCACAATACCAATTGGATAGATGGGATACACAGGGGTGTTTTCAGGAACATACAGATCAACCCCTTCATGAATACGTCTAATGTTGCCAGTTCTTCTACCACTACCGTAAAGATCAAAATCACCATATTTGATGTATTTACTCTTTAACTCACCGAATGTGTTATTATCCCGGAATGGAGAATGGTGGAGAAAGGAGTGATCCACAAATTCGGGAGTGACCAGAATTACCGGGAAATTGTGACTTAATCCGGTTTCGATTTTTAAGGAATCCTCTACCCAGTTGAGAATGGTGAATCCTTCAAGCCGTTCGGTCATTCTATTGATTCTGGCATTCTGCATTACGATTATCACTATCAAAAGTATGAACACCAATAGAACAGCTATTGGTAGTTTATTGATTTTTTTTCTTCTCATGAATATTTCCCCATTATGATTTTCTGACAACATAACTGAGCAGGTCATCTTTTCGTCAATACTAAACTCGGTTTTTAATCATGATAAGGTTCAAGCAACAGATAGTTCAATAGTTTTACTATCATTTTATTTATTATACCCTTGGGCAACCCTATAGTCGGCCAATGGCCGACTATAGGGTTGCCCAAGGGTATTGGTAGGAAGTTACGATATCTATTCAATTTGAAACAGGAAAAGGTCAATTTCTGCTGGACAAGAAGAGAATTAGATACAGAATTTGTCGAATGAAGTTATATGAATACCAAGAGGTAGATAAGATATGAAGAGAGTTTTATTGGTAACATTGGCTCTAATAACATTTCTGATCTCGATTTTAAGCGCAGATTGGGATGAGTTGGGGAGATTAACACCCGAAGAAAAGATATATGGGCTTTCTCAGATATGGAAAGAAGCAGAGTATAACTATCCCCATTTTGACCAATTACCGGAATTAAATTGGGATAGGGAGTACCGTAATTATATTACAAAAGTTTTAGAGACAGAGAACATTTTTGAGTATTACCGGACTCTTCAGAAATTTGCAGCACTACTCCAGGATTGTCATACCAGAGTGATCTTTCCCCAAAGTTTTGCTGCAAAACTCGATTATCCTTTAGTACAGTTAAAAAATATCGAAGGTAGAGTAATTGTCAATAATACAGGGAGACTTCTTATTGACTCGCTACCCATTGGCAGTGAAATCCTGGAGGTTGACGGAATACCATTAGACAGATATTTCCGGGAAGAGATATCCCCTTACATTTCCGCTTCCAATAAAGAGGTTTTGGATAATAAGGGATTGTCCCTTCTTCTATATGGGTTGAAGGGTTCAGAAATTACAGTTAAATTCCGTTATC
>CAZSVG010000113.1:0-2803 GCA_964610195.1 uncultured Candidatus Cloacimonadota bacterium
ATCCAATTTGCTGACCGGTCAGTTGTAACAGCTCTTCCGTCTATTTATAAGGCAGGTCAATGGGCATACAGCCCGGCAGGTGTGCCGATGTCAATACTGACCGGGAAACTGGCAGCGAACAGGATCCTTAAAGCAAAATACTAATTTTTATCTCTTCCCGGGAAGACGGTCCAGGAGAGGGGAGAATAACAGGTAAAAGAGATCTTATTCTGTTGACTTGGGAAGTTCCTTTGCCTAGATAAAATATTTGTTTATATAAGTTAACATTATCATATCGTCTCATCATCGAAGATCAGCAATCTTATCACAATTATGAGATCCAGGCAAGATTAATTCCGATGAGCAGAGAGATGTTTTTTTTATTGTAATTATACCTTGACAAATTAACCACTTTTATTATAAGAAATTTAAACACCAGAGACCGAAACTAAATACATTAGAAAGAGGCTTGGATGATATTTATTTTTTGTTTTTTTTGTGTGACAACTGCTTATTACTTCAGAGAAATTCAAGCCCAGAATTTAGCATATTCAAGAAGATTCTCACTTGGAAAACGGAGGTAACTATGAAGTATTTGGGAATCATATTTTTCTTAGTAGTGGCAAGCATAAGCCTTATGGCGCAGACAGCCATAGCTCCTCTGGTTGGTAATGGGACTTTAGATAGTCCTTACGAGATAGCTACAATGGAAAATCTCTATTGGATAGCTGCAAGCAATATTATTGTCCCAGATCCTGATCAAGCTACTCGTTGGTCGAGCCACTATATTCAGACCGATAATATAGATGCTTCAGAGACTTTTTTTTGGTTTTCAGGACAGGGTTGGAACCCTATCGGAAACAGTACGACAGCTTTTACCGGCTCCTATAAAGGGGAGAATTTTTTCATTTCAGGACTCTATATCAACCGTTCCGATACAGATTATATTGGCCTTTTTGGCATAACCCAGGGAGCTTATCTGCAACAAATCAAACTTCAAGAATTAGATATCACCGGATATGATTATGTCGGTGGTCTGGTAGGATTGACCGAGTTAATGACGCTGATAGAGAGTTGCTCCATAACAGGATGGTCAGTATTAAATGGACATAGCCGGATCGGAGGCTTGACGGGAGGATCATACGACACAACCATCATTGACAGCCATAACGGGGGGAATATCAGCGGTAATGAAACAGTCGGGGGGTTGATCGGGGAATTGCAACAATTCTCATCTGTAGATAACTGCATCAACCATGGTCAGGTATATTGTCTTAGTTATGGGGTGTCCGGAGGATTCGGAGGATTGATAGGAGAGCAATGGAACTCCAATGTTTACCGGAGTTTCAGCATCGGTTCCGTTTACGGTTATGATTATGGCAGCTGCGGGGGCTTGATAGGAGAGCAGCATGATTCCACTATTTATGACAGCTACAGCACCGGTTATGTTAATGGAGGGATGTATGCCGGTGGCCTGGTTGGGTGGAATAATTATTCTTATATTTATAGTAGCTACAGCATCGGATTCGTAAGCGGGAATAATATTACCGGCGGTTTGGTGGGGGGAAATATCGGATCAACAATCTTCAGTAGTTACTGGAACATAGAGACTTCCGATCAAACTATTAGTTCCGGTGGTGAAGGAAGGACAACAGATGAGATGACCTATCCCTCAGCAGCGAATACTTATGTCAACTGGGATTTTTTAACAATATGGAAGGTTGATATTAATTACTACGTAAATGATGGTTATCCTTACATTGAATTACGAGATATTATATATCCACCTCCTGCAACAGCGATCTATCCTGGGGATAGTGCAGATAATATTCCCATCCTTATGACCTTTGAATGGGTACCCGATATACAGGATCCCGAAGATCCTTCTCCGGATGGATATCTTTTTGGATATTGCTTGGCAGGCAATGATATTCTTTATTTTGATGTAGGGTCAGATACAACATATCCGGCTATTCTTAACTATGAGACAGAATATGAGTGGCAAGTAATACCTTACTTTATTATAACATACGAGAACTATCTTTACGCCCAGAATTGTCCCCTATGGACATTTACAACTGAGGATATAATACCTCTGGTTGCCGATTTTTCAGCAGATCTTATAGAAGGATTGGAACCTTTAACTGTTCAATTCAATGATCTGTCAGAACCTACAGATTATATTATCTCCTGGTTATGGGATTTCGGTGATGGTGAAACTTCCGAGGAACAGAATCCAGAGCATACCTATCAAAGTTCTGGAATATATGCGGTATCGCTGACTGTGACAGATGTACTTGATTCAACCAGCATTCTGGTTAGAGATGACTACATAACCGTCTTTCAATTAGAGCCGGAGATAAGTCTCTTAAGTGATGGGAGTATCTATTTTGAACCAATTTATCTGGGGGAACAATCCGAATATGAACAGATAATTATCGATAATAGTGGGGTTATTGATCTTACAATTATCGACATCCATTTTATTGACGATCCCCTTCATTTCGAATTCTATTATGAAGAGCCAAGAAACATTATTGTTCTTGAGCCCGAAGAAGGTTTTACTATCTATGTTCGCTTCACTCCTCAAGGGGAAAATCTTCTAAATGATATACTCTATATTGTAAATGATTCATCAAATGAACCACTACTTGGAGTAAACCTTAGCGGTATTGGGGTTGGATATCATCCTCCTAAGTCTCCTGGAAATATGATGATCGAATTGGATGGATATGATGCTATCATCACCTGGGACCCAGTTACGGAGAATATCTATGATCAACCGATAGATGTAGATTACTATTTCGTCTATTTTAACGGGTCT
>CAZSVG010000113.1:2813-4625 GCA_964610195.1 uncultured Candidatus Cloacimonadota bacterium
TCTGGAATCGACACTTATCCCTTTTATTTCTTAGCTCGTTCTTTTGATACTCAGCACATTCATTATGATGTTGTCCTTGGAGCAGATTATATGTTCTACATGATTAAAGCGATCGTACTTTATGAACCACCCGTAGTTAGAGATGGCTATAGGGCTTATGTAGAAGGATTTCTTGAAGAGAATCTTAAGGAAGGCATGACAGAGGTTGAGGTAAAAGAAGTATTGAACAAACTCTTATACTAAATCAGGATGTATTTCATCAAATAACTTTTCATAAGTTAAATACAAACAATTGAAATGACCATAAAGAGTTCGCAAGGCGTTATAAATTATTGATAAATAGACATATATAAAATGGTACATCCGTAGGGACAGGAACCCTAGGTCTGTTGATAGAGAATAAGTGTATACAATCTATAAATGTCTTCTGAAAGTTAGAGAAAATTATATTTCTCCTTATGAATGAATACATTTTCTTTGCTTGTCTGATATGTGCCGAGTAAGTTTTGTTTGTTCAATAGACGAAGAATGCTTTAAAAATAATTCTCTCAACCCTTCCTTCAGATTCTCATCAATTCCTGTAGCATCATTATCATAAAGCAGCTGTCCAACCTCCGTCAATAACCAACTCATGACCGTTAACATAGCTAGAAGCCTTCGAAGCAAGATATATGACTGAACCAATGAGTTCATCCGCTGTAGCATGACGCCCCATCGGTACTTTTTGCTTCAAATTTTGCATAAAATCTGCATCTTCAAGAAAATCTTCTGTCATATCAGTGGCAAAAACTCCCGGACATATAACATTTACCCGGAGAGTATGTCCCCATTCTGCAGCAAAAGTTTTAGTCATCATAACTAATCCTGCTTTAGCAGTACTGTAAACTACTGATCCCGGGTAACCTCTCAATCCTGCAATACTACCAATATTAATAATATTTCCTTTACCTCTTTTAAGCATATGCCTGGCAACAGCTTGAGCACAAAGGAATTGCCCGGTCAGATTTACCTCTATCACTTTATTCCAGTCTTCCAGGCTAAGTTCTTCCGCTTTGCCTGATCTGAGAATACCGGCATTATTAACCAGGATATCGATATGCCCGAATTCATTGATAGTCTTTTTGACCATATTATTGATATCTTCTTTCTTACTGACATCAACTTTTATACCGATTGCCTTGAGGCCGGCTTTCGTTATCTCCTCAACTGCTTCAGAACTATCTAAGATATCTGCTATTACAATGTTGGATCCGGCATTTGCAAGACCTACAGCCATTGCTTTGCCTAAACCACGGCTTCCACCCGTTACTATTGCTACATCACCTTCAATATTGAATAAATCACTTTTCATCCAAAACCTCCTTAAGTTTTCAATTTAGCTAAACTCTCTCTGATAAATGCCGGTAAATCGGCTGGACTTCTACTGGAAACCAGGTTACCATCTACCACAACCTCCAGATCCTGGTATTCAGCTCCGGCATTTATTATATCCTGCATAATTGATTTCCAGCCGGTGATCTTGCGTCCTTCTAAAACTTTTGCATTTATCAGGAGTTGCGGTCCGTGACAGATCATAAAGATAGGCTTACCGCTTTTGGCAAAACTCCTGACAAATTCAACCGGTTCTTCATAAGCTCGCAGTTTATCAGGAGAATAACCTCCTGGAATAAGTAAAGCATCAAAATCATCTACTTGAACATCGCTGATTTTTTCATCAATTAGAACCGTTGTTTTGCTTTTTTTACCGGTAACTTTTTTGTTTTTCTCCAGACCAATATGAATTATTTCATGTCCTTCTTTTTTAAAGGCAGA
>CAZSVG010000114.1:0-4611 GCA_964610195.1 uncultured Candidatus Cloacimonadota bacterium
CAATTGTTGTGGGTGGCGGTTGGGGATAGAATTCAAATTTAACCATCCCTGACATCATGACGAAAACTGCCAGGAAAAATACTATGATGAAAGCCAACACACTCTTTATGCGATGTTTAAGTATAAAGATTAATGCCCGACGATAGCGGGTCACCAGAAAATGGAGGATTTTACTCTTCTTCTTTTCTTCGATCAGAGGTTTGGTGAATAATGACAGATGAGCTGGAAGAATGAAGAGACTCTGAAAGAGGGAAGCGGCGAGAGCAGCCGTTACCACCAAGGGGAAGACTCTCATAAACTGACCCATCATCCCCTCCATTAACACCAAAGGGAGGAAGGCGGCGGCAGTAGTCGCAGCAGAAGCAATAACCGGGATCATGATCTCATTGGTCCCTTTTACTGCTGATGTTTTTTGACAGAATCCCATTTCCAGTTGCCGATGCATGTTCTCGATAACGACTATAGAGTTATCGACGATCATGCCAAGCACCAGAACCAAACCGAAGAGGGTTAATTGGTTCATGGTCAGATCCGTGATCGACATCAGGATAAAGGTCAATAAGAAGCTGAAGGGAATTCCCCAGGCAGCGAGTACGGCATTACGCCAACCCAAAAAGATGAAGAGGGTTATGAAAACAAGAATAATTCCCAACAGGGCACTATTTCCCAGGGTAAGCAGACTTGTTTTGACATCTTCCGAGCCGTCATTTCTGATCGAGATCTGTAATCCCGGGATCGATTCCTGAAATTCAGATACATACAGCTTTACTTCATTCATCACCGAGATGATATTCCCGTCTGCCTTTTTATAGATCGACATATTGACACTCTCTCGCCCGTCCAGTTTGCTAATCGTGACAATATTCTCCAGCGTGTCGGTAATCGTTGCTACATCTTCGATCCTGACAAATCGACCCTGTGGATCACTGTTAACTACCAGACGGGCAATCTCTTCCAGACTATTGAACTGCCCTACTGTGCGGGCTATCAGTTCCACTCGTCCCGACTTGATGGTCCCTGCCGGAAGATTCATATTTCTCAGGCGAATAGTGTCGATGAGATCATTAATGCTCAACCCGTAATGTTCCAGGCGGGAAGCATCACCCTCGACCCAGATCTGTCTCTCCCGCGTTCCATAGACATCTACCCGGGAGACATGCCTGATATTCTGCAAACCTTCCTGTAGCTGTTCCGCGATCTCTCTGATCGAATTGGGCGAATAGTCGCCACTAAGCGCTATCTGCGCCATCGAATTAACTTCCCGCATATTGATCCGGATGATTGTCGGATCAAATGCATCGGTAGGGAGATCGGTCACTTTGCCCAATTCGGCTACCAGATCATCATAAGCTTTATCGGGGTCAATTCTCGGTTCAAAGACCACCCGAATCGTTGCCCGTCCCTCTTCTGCCCGGGAATGAATATAATCTATTCCGTCAACACTCGCTATCTGCGCCTCGATTTTATCTACAATAAGCTGCTCTATTTCTTCCGGCGATACACCCGGATACATAACCATAATTACCGAACTGCCAAAATCTACCTGAGGCATCTCCTCTTTGGGGAGGACTATCATGGCATACAAACCGACCACGAAGATCAAAACCACTATCAGATTGACAAATACCGGATTCCTAACCGATAAATCTGCTATTGACATAATTTTTTATATCCCTTACAAAGTTTTATACACGTTATTATTGTTCACAATTATTATTCCAGTCTTGATCATCTGTTCTATGTAAATTTGCTTAGCATCAATCTTATCATTTTGCAAGACCGGCTGAAGCTGTCATTCCTGCTTGCTGTCCATCCCAATGGACTTGCTTTTCTCCATCGTTTTTTTAACTAATCACTACATAGCTAATATCTAATAACTTTTTTCTTCTTGCTTAACTTCCTCAGGGCTTCCCCCTTTCACCATGTTACCTTTCTACCTTTTTTCACTTCTATCTCCGAATATCCCTAACTCTCTAATACCTGACACCTGAAACCTGGTTTTTGTACATCTGTGTGTATTTGTGGACGATGCTTGATATCCTTCTTTTGGTTTTCGCCCCGTCTTCCTCTCGCCAAATCGCCCCCTCGCCTTTTCCTGATCTCTAAAACCTAATTCCTCACATTAACTGCTGATCCATCTTCCAGAGAATCGATTCCCTCAATCACCATTTTCATTCCGGCTTCCAGACCAGAACTAATGATAGAAAACTCATTAACGGTTCTGGCAACAGTCACCTTAGTTCTCTCGGCCCTGATACTATCATTTACCGTATATACATAGAGATCATCATAACTTGAGCGTATAAATGCAGTCTCTGTGTAGATTATATCTCGATAAACATTTGTCCTGATCAGGGCATTCACCACCATGCCAGGCATTAGTTCGCCATGAGAGTTATCCAGAATGATCTCGACCGGGTAGCTTGCCGATCCCTGGGCAGCTTTAACCCCGACACCTCTTACTCTGGCAGGATATTCCCTGCCCCGATAAGTGATGATTACCGGTTGATCATTTTTGATATTCATGATCTGATTTTCACCGATACCACTCTTCAGGAGAAGCTGTTGCCGGTTTACTATGCCTGCTATGGGCGCATTGGGGAAGATCGTCTCACCGACCTGTAAGGGCATGTAAGAGATATAGCCGGAAACCGGAGCTTTAAGCAGGGAATTATCATAAGCTTTCTGGGCTGCTTCCAAGCTTGCAGCAGCCCCATCTCTCTGGGCAACGGCACTCTGATAGGCATATAAGGCCTGCTGATATTCGGCCTGAGAAGCTGATCCGTTATCATAAAGCCGACTGGTTGCCTGAAAATTCATCTGAGCAGTCTCCTTTGCTGCATTGGCCGAGTTAAGGGTTGCCCTGGCCTGTTCTAGTCTGATCCGGACAACCTCATTATCGAGAGTTCCGATCATCTCACCCTCTTCGATCCAGTCACCCAAAGATTTGGCTATTGCTAAAACTCTGCCGGTAGTCTCACTCAGCATGATGATATCGGTAATCCCTTCCAGTTTGCCGGTAATCCTGGCAAATTCTTTCAGATCCCTTTTCATAACCTCTTCCACAATCACCGGGACCGGGACATCTGATCTGGCAAACCTTCTTCCGGGAGCACCACTTCTGCCACATCCAAGAGGGAGCAAAATCAATACAAGTATTCCACTGATCCCCAAAATCAGCTTATTTTTCCAACTATCTTTCCTCATTTATATTCCTCTACTTAATAATTGTTTGTACAGTATTCTCAAAACACTAAAACCTGGCTCTTAGCACCTATTTATCTCTCATTACTTCAATCAGGAAAGAGTTATTCTCTATGTTGAGCAGGTTCATCAAGGATGTCCTGTTATTCAAAAATTCATATTTACTCCGCACTTCGTTCAGACTGCTTGTCGTTAGAAGCAATTCGATACTGATCAGATCCACAGAAGAAATCAGACCATTACGAAAACGCTCTTCCATCATATTATATGTCTCCTGAGCGTATTGGCTGGCCAATTCGGCGGAGTTAATCGCCCTAGCGGATGCAATACCGGAATAGAAAGCTGCCTCAATAGCTAATTTGATACTGTCTTCGGTAGCTTCGACCCCTCTTGCCGTTTGCCGATAGGAGTGATAACTTTTACGATATCCGCTATAATTATCCAGGATGGGGAAGATCGGAATAGAGAACGATAACAGGTAGGTGGTAGAGCTGTCAAATTCGTATTCACCACTGAAGTTATCACTCCAGCTCTTTGATGCCGAAAGATTGATCGATGGTAGAAAATTACCCTTCGCCATGGTCAATCCCTTTTTACTTATCTCCTGACCGGCTCTGGTCATGATCAAGGAAGGATTCTGTTGCTCGCCATAGAGGATTAGTTTCTCTAAGGCACTATTGATCTCCTCTTCTTCGAGGTTTTGATATAATTGGATAAGATCTTGAAATTGAACCAGATCAATCGGCAGGACTTCACTTATCTCGGTTTTGATCAGATTACCTAACTGTCTCAATCCGATCTGGCGGTTGTTATTTGCCTGGATGAGAGCGACCTCCTTTGAAGCCACCTCGGCCCGGAATTGAAGAAATTCGGCACGGGAAAGAGTTCCGGTATCAAGACGGGTTTGGGCCGTCTCCAGATTTCTCTCTGCCAGAAGAAGGGCATTTTGGTTAATTGCATAGATATCCCTGGCTAAAAGATAATTAAAATATGCGGTTTCCAGACGACTCAGGAGAGTAAGTCTGGTATTATTTAGATCGGCTTCGGCGATCTTTACTGCATCCCGCTTCATCCGGTAGGAGAGCCATAGTTTACCCCCAACAAAGAGGGGTTGGCTTACATTCAACCCGTAAGAGATACTGTAATTCTCCTCCGCTGCTGCATAAGGTTTCGGGTCTAAATAATTATAACCACCCTGCAGTCGCGCTGCCGGGAACATAGCTGCCAAAGACTGGCGCATGTCCCATTGCGCTGCTTTCAGGGCCGATTCTTTGGCCAGATATTCCGGATTATTCTTCAATAATAATTCTCTCGCCTCTTCCAGGGAGATGATCCCCTCACCGAACAGGCTCATAAATGTCAGTAACATCAAGAACGGAATCAATATCTTCTTCATTGCAATCCTCT
>CAZSVG010000115.1:0-4563 GCA_964610195.1 uncultured Candidatus Cloacimonadota bacterium
CCATCACCACGAACAAAAAAGCTTTACCGGTATATAATTGATTCGGGAGCGGACGCATTGATAAGTCACCACACCCATGCCTTTTCAGGCTATGAGATTTATAATTCGAAGCCAATATTTTACGGATTGGGGAACTTTATCTATGACAGACCGGGAATAACAAATTCAAAATGGAATCAGGGTTTTGTCGTGAGACTATTTCTGGGTGACAGAATTGATTTTGAGATTATTCCACTTAAACAATGCACTGAACAACCCGGTGTTTTTCATCTTACGGCGCAGGAGAAAGAAATATTTAACAATGAGATAAATAGACTTAATATTATTATGTCTGATGAAGAACAACTTGAAGCAAATTTTAGGAATTATTGTGAAAGAGTCTATCCGATGTACGATGCGTTTCTTGAACCCTATTTCGGGAAATATATTACTGCCCTTCAAAGGAGAGGTTTTCTTCCAAAGTTGCTTTCAAAAAGGAAAAGGTTGTTGCTGCTTAACCTTATCAGGTGTGAATCACACCGGGAGGTTATCGTCAGGATGTTAAAACGTTACGAATAGAATAGAGAAATTGATGTCTTAAGTATGTGTGGAATTACCGGATATATCAATCTTGATCATAAGCCCGTTAGCGATTCAACTGTGGTTTCGAGAATGCTGAGGGCTCAAAAACACCGGGGGCCTGATGACTCAGGTATAAGGGCTTTTAACCTTCAAATTGGATTTTCATGTGAGGTAGATAGCGCAGGGCCTGTATCTTTTGATACAGAATGTGAAGGTATACTGGGATTTAACAGATTGAGTATTCTCGATTTATCTTTAAATGGACATCAACCGATGGTAAGTCCTGATGGTCAGGTTCTACTCACATTAAATGGAGAGATATATAATGCTTTTGACCATAAAGATAGTCTTGAAGATTGGGGTTACAGGTTTAAAAGCACGACAGACACAGAAATTGTGCTCGCCCTTTACCTCAGGTACGGATTTGAGGAAATGCTTACCAGGTTAAACGGGATGTTTGCAATAGTTGTTGTTGATCTCACAAAGAGGGAGTTACTGATCACACGCGACAGGTTTGGTATAAAACCGATGTATTATACTGCCTCACAAAAGACGTTGGCATTTTCCTCTGAGTTAAAGAGTTTCCGCTTCATACCCGGTTTTTCCTTTAACCTGGCTGAAGAACAGCTTGATGAATATCTGTTGTTCAGGAACAATCTCAATGGAACGTTATTTAATGGAGTTGACACTCTAAAACCAGGCTATTATTTAAGATTCTCACATTCAGATGGAATCAATATCAAGAGATACTTTGATTTAAATGATTATTCCCGTTCCAATTCTGACCATCCTGAACTGTCGGTTTTCGGCAGCAGACTTGAGGGGTGGTTAAGCAGTAGTGTAAAAAGACAGTTGATGAGTGATGTTAAGCTGGGCTGCCAGCTTTCAGGAGGAATTGACTCTTCTCTCGTCACCTGGCTGGCCAATAGAAATAGCGACAAGGGTAACTTTGAAGCCGTTTCGATTGTGTTCAATGACGAAAGATTCAGCGAGGAGAAGTATATTGACAGGGTTACAAAGAGTCTTGATATCCCCGGTCATAAGTTTCTTCTGGATGCTGAATATTTCCTCGAAAATATAGAGAAGGCATCCTGGCATCTGGAAGCTCCTATAAATCATCCAAATACTATTGCTATTTACAAATTATCCCAGAGCGCTAAGGAATATGTTACTGTTCTTCTTAGTGGTGAGGGTGCAGATGAGGTTTTTGGTGGATATGCCCGGTTTTATGATATAGGATATCCTTTTCAGAGCAGAAGACTGTTGCATGAGATAAAGAAAAACATATTAAGACCTTTAAGCTTCGCAAAGTATTTTGATCATGAAAGCAGGGCGATGATGGCAACTTCTTTTATGACAGAGACAATGGCTATAATGCTAAGGAAAGAGTTTCAGGGCGAAAGAGCTATTGCACAACGCAGAAGTCTTTATCGCTCATTGTCGGGTTCATTATTCGACAGACAGGTGAAGTATGAGATGCTCTCCTTTTTGCCCGAACTCCTGATACGTCAGGACAAAATGTCAATGGCTCATTCTATAGAAAACAGGGTACCTTTCCTTGATAATGAAGTTGTTGAAAACTCCTTTACTATACCCGAAAAGTTCCTCCTGCTCAGAAAAAGTCCGGAAGGTTATAATACAGAGAAGTACCTACTGAAGAAAATGGCGGTTGCCTCATTTGGGTCAGATTTCGCATTCCGGGATAAGATGGGCTTTGGAATACCTGTCAGGGAGTTTTTTTTGTATCCGGACTTTCTTAGATACCTTAATGAAAGAGTGTTGCCAGGCATCAGAAAAAGAGGTTTATTCGATATTAGGCTTATTTCCGGATGGATATCAAATATAAGAAGTTTAAAGTACTATGAGGTTGAAGCCTTGTGGGTGGTCGTCTCTTTTGAAATATGGGCTGCAATTTATTTAGATAATAGTTATGATAATTGGGATACATAATAGCCCCGGTTTCTTTAGCGACAGGTGGATAAAATATTGTGAAGAAAAGGGGATAAGCTTTAAACTTGTCGACTGCTATCGGAACGATATTATCAGGCAAATAGAAGACTGTGATGCCATTATGTGGCATTTTAATCATAAAGGTTCAAGAGAAAGTAAGTTTGCAAAGCAACTTCTGTTTGCAGTGGAGAGCATGGGTAAGAAGGTTTTTCCGGATTTCAACACAGTCTGGCACTTTGATGATAAAGTTGCTCAGAAATATCTTTTAGAAGCGGCTGGTGCACCTTTAGCACCATCTTATGTTTTCTACTCAAAGAATGATGCCCAGAAATGGGCCAGATCAACTGATTATCCCAAGGTATTTAAACTTCGTAATGGAGCCGGTTCTGATAATGTTCGTCTGGTCAGAAATGAAACAGAGGCATTTAGATTGATAAAGAAAGCGTTTGGAAGGGGTTTCCGGCAATACGATTCATGGCGAAATCTAAAGGAGAGAATCAGAAAATTCCGTATGGGAAAAACCGACCTTCAGGATGTTCTCAGGGGAGTAATACGTCTGATTTATACCACTGACTATGACCGCGTAACAGGGAGGGAGGTGGGTTATGCATATTTCCAGGATTTCATTCCCCAAAATGACAGTGATATTCGAGTCGTCGTAATAGGAGACAAAGCATTTGCAATTAAGAGAATGGTAAGGAAGAATGATTTCAGAGCTTCAGGTAGCGGAACAATATTATATGAAAAGGAGCTTTTTGATGAGGAAACGATTCGTCTTTCATTTGAAGTCTCAGATAGGCTTAAGGCTCAATGCATGGCTTTTGATTATGTTTACAATGGAACAAAACCATTGATTGTTGAAATAAGTTACGGCTTCGCAATGTTTGGTTATGATGATTGTCAGGGGTTCTGGGATAATAATCTGAACTGGACAGAAGGTAAATTCAATCCATACGGATGGATGGTAGAGAATTTAATAGCTGAAGCTAGGAGGCATCACTCATGTACTAATAATTCAATGCCTACAATGTGAGCTCGAGTAAGAGGTTATGTCTTGTAATTCCATCATTGCAGGCTGGAGGTATGGAGAGAGTCATGTCAGAGCTTGCCGGCAACTTTTCCAGAAGGACAGGGGTTGTAGTTCATTTGGTTCTTTATGGTATTACGAGAGAGGTTTTTTATCCGATTCCAAGACACATCATTATTCATAAACCATCTTTCAGGTTTAGGAATAAAATTAGATTCGTTTCCACCATAAGAACTTTGTTCTTTCTTCGATATACTATTAAAGAAATTAACCCTGACAGGATTCTAAGTTTTGGAGAATACTGGAACAACTTTGTCCTAATCTCAATAATTGGTCTGGGTTACGATGCGTTTGTATCAGACCGCAGTCAACCGAACAAAAGCCTGGGATGGTTTCACGACATGCTAAGATATTGGTTATATCCACGAGCCCGTGGCATTATTTTGCAAACAGAGAAGGCCAGACAGATTTATCTTCATAAAAACAGGCACTCAAATATTGCTGTCATTGGGAACCCGATTGCTATTCCTGCAAAAAATGACGACAATATACTTCGAGAACGTAGCATCCTCATGGTTGGCAGATTAATCAAAACAAAGCATCAGGATAAATTGATTGAGATGTTTGCCAGAGTAAACAGGCCAGATTGGAAGCTGATCCTAGTTGGATATGACCACCTGAAGCAAAAAAACATGGAAGCATTGGTACGTCTAACAAAGGAACTTAATATTGAGCATCAGGTTGAATTTACAGGGAAACAGGAGAATATCGATTTTTTGTACAGAAGTGCTTCAATTTTCGCATTCACCTCAAGTTCTGAAGGATTTCCTAATGTAATTGGAGAAGCCATGGCTGCGGGTTTGCCCGTAATAGCATTTGACTGTGTGGCTGGACCTTCGGAAATGATACAAGATGGTTACAACGGATTTCTTATCCCATTATATAACTATGAATTATTTGAGGCAGGTATGGCTCAACTTATGGACAGCGAAGAACTTCGAAGAAATATGGGGATTCATGGAAAA
>CAZSVG010000116.1:0-4452 GCA_964610195.1 uncultured Candidatus Cloacimonadota bacterium
AAACGACAAAGAGCAGAATTTCTTCTGCTCTCTATCGCCTTTGCGGGTAAGGAATCCTGCGGGTTACTTCATCAAGGCCATCTTATTGACTATCAATTCGTCCTGATGAGCAAATCGAAAGAAATATACCCCTGAAGGGACATTCACACCAAGGAAATCTTTCCCATCCCAGAGTAAAGAATGCTCTCCCGATGGTAGGGTTGTATCGATCAAATTTTTAACTAACTGACCATGTATATTGAAGATATCAATCTCAACATTACCCCGCTCATCCAGAGTAAAAAATATGGTTGTTTCCGGATTAAATGGGTTGGGGTAATTGCTGACCATGGCTTTTTGGTCGGAAATGACTTCATCAACTTGCAGCGGTTCCAATACACTAATATTGACAATATCTTCACCATATCCTACCAGGATACCTGTTATTTCATGAAGTCCCGGCCGGAGAAAATAATATTCGGGTTGATGTATTAATATCAGATTTATTTCCTGATGGGGTTCTATAGTTAAATTGGTCAGGATCGGAAGATGCATTACCCCGACATTGGCAACATAATCAAATTTATCATCGATCAGATAATTAGCATAAATTGACTGTCCAAATTCAAGTACTACTGGATCATCATTCGGATTATAGACGTTTAAGGTTATTATTATCGGTTCATTTTCCTTGTATAAATCCTTGTCGGTACTGACAAAGATGCAAAGGTCGTTGATAATAGAACGATCATTATCGGCGAATAAATTCGTTGATAACCCCCCAATTCCCATAAATATCAGCAGAGTTAAGACAATCGACAACTTGTTATTCATAACCACCTCCAGTGATTCTAATTAGCATTCATAACTCATAAGTGCAAACTTCCTGCCAAAAGGTGGTGAGAAACATAAGTGACTGAGTATTTGAGAGTTATATCTTTCTGTGATACATCTTATCAGGAAAAATTATATCATTTGGGAATGTTTTTGAAATTAATCATATAAAATAGATATAAATCGAGTTCTGGGATTGGGATTAAAAATGGGCTGGAATTAAAATCCAGTTAATTCTGTAACGTAAAAAAGTAGAGAGCGAAGTGTTTAACTTCGCTCTCTATGATAAATTAAGATATTAGCTATGGACTAGCTATTCCCTAATTCTACCTCTTTGAGGCATTTCATCCTGCATTCGGAAAGCAGGTAATTCTGAAAGGGCTATTACCCTATAAAATTGCATATTACCTGGAATTGAGCTTGTCCAGGTAATAAGATTTCCATTTTGTGAGATCGTTCCAAGGTGGGTAACTGGTTGGAATTCACCATTAATTGATACGCTCGATTCGATAACATAATCGGTAGCACCCTCAACTAGTTCCCAGGTAATAAAAACGCTACTGTTTTCAATGGATATCTGGACATTTTCGGGACTTGTTATAAATCCTATTTCGTTGATCTCTATTACATAGGGGTCTAAAGCTCCCATGTAGGGTCTTTTTTCTGTTCTTCCCGATTGATCAGCAGCAGAAACATAATAATGGATTATTTCTCCATATGGTTGAGGTGGAATAGCAGCTACGTAAGCATCATTCTCCTCATGCAACAAGGGGACATAATTGTAAGTTGCCATATCAGCACTTTTCCAGTAAACCCTCAATTCATCGCTAATCAGTGGTAATTCACTGTATGCCTTGATTTGAACTTCAATCGGAATTGACATCCCGCTATAGTGTATTTGGGAGGGTATGTGATTGACAAAGAGCATTCCCTGATCAGCCAATCCCATTACCCGGCAGTGAATAGCATCATTACTGACCCAGCTACCGGTGAAGCCAACTATTTGATAACCGGGCATGGCTTGCTGATATGAAGTGATTGCGGCTGAATCATTGGCAGTGCCCATCTGGGGAACATATACTTTATTATTAACAATGACGGAGTTCGTGTAAGGTTCGTTATTGGGAGTATAAACCCTGTAAACCTGATAAGGGGTCCCGTAAGAACTGATCTGGCCTGCAAAATAACTTGCTGCCGTCTCGATCTGGGTATATTGGGAGTGTCCGGTGGGGACTGATCTGATCATAATCTTATCAACATCCAGGAACTTAGCCCAGGTATCTATATGTTGCAAACTGTCTCCAGTCGGATCAGGTCTTTTATGGTAATTATTGATCCCGAGATAACTATTCATTCGTTGATTGATCTCTGTAGTTGAAAGGGTCGGATTTTCATTATTAACCAATGTTGTAGAGGCTGCAACCCCCATTCCGTCTCCCATCATGTTGCCACCGGTATGAATAAGCGGCATCAGGAAATAGGGAATATCGAAGTAATTACTGACTATACCTGGGATGAGATTATCATTGGGTCTGGCCGGACGGTTATAAGTGAAATCAACAACCCCAATGCCATTAGCTGTAGCTATACTCCAGGGACCGTAGTCTCTGGTCCAGTAACTATCAGTCGCTGCAACTATTATAAAATGGCAATTATCCATATTAACATTATTGTTTTGGTAATTATTCATGGCATTATTCAAATTACTGTTAGTAACGATGGTATAAACCTCGGTATCATTGGAGAATTCGCGTACCAATGCATATGGTATACCTAAAGGATAGCGGATCAATACCCCTTCCATTGGTTCCCACTCGGCAATATATCGTGGTTCTACCGGAATAGTTGGATCATATCCGAGGGAAACGGTTTCTATAACGGCTGTTGCATAGAAATCTTGATCGGTTTGAGAAGTAATCAGAATATTGGCAATGTCTGTGCCTGTTGTGTCTAAAGGAATATCAACCTGAACTCTGATCTGGATACTTCCACCGGGTGGAATACTACCCGTGTTAATAATCTCCGGTCGTATCCGTTGTGGAGTATTTTGCATGAAGACCATCCCTTCACCCATGTCTATCACTGTCGGTTCAGGATAATCTTCAAATCTGATCGGATACCAGAAGGTTGTATTCCAGAGATTATCTGATACTTCGAGATCATAACTATCCGAGACATTTCCAAGATTAGTGATGGTGAGGATATGATCTACTGAAGATTGGAGATATCCTTCCTCATAACTGTATGAAGGATTGATAGCAACACCATAGGTTGGATCACCAATAACGCCACTTATGGCAATATGATGAATATCCCACCAGTTCAGATTCCAGGTAGAAGAACCAATGCTGCGGAATCTAAGCTGAACGGTTTGCCCCCCATAAGGTGCCAGTGAGAAAACAAAATCTTCAGCATCAAAACTACCGTTTGAACAGTTATAAGTCCAGAGAGACGTTTGACCACCGCTGTGGATTACGATGATCTCCAGTACTTCATTTGTTGCATCATAATTATTATACAGCTGGGTTACTGTCACTTCACCTACATCTTCCGGTAGAACAATGTTGGGAGAGTATGCGGATAAATCATAAGGTGCTACAGTCGGAGAATAATACAATCTCAGATAACCATCCTGGAAAGACCAATTGCTTTCTAATGTCCAACCGGTATGGGGAGGGTTAAAATCCTCTTCCCAGATGAGGGTAAAAGCATCAGGTGTGGCAGTTACTGTATTTGAAGGATCAGATTCTCCTTCGGTATAAACTGCTGTAACATAGTAAGAATAGGTAGTTCCATTGGTAACATCGTTATCTGTGAAGACTGTTAATCCGGCATCAACACTATCGAGAAATTCACCATTGCGATAGATATTATAACCGGTGAGATTCCTGAGTAACTCTTCAACAATTTGATTATTTATTCTGATTGGTCCTCTTTCCCGGTCTGATAACATTCTCTGAATAGGAGATTGCCAGCTAAGGAAAACCTGTGCATTACCTGGAACTGCTACCAGATTTGTTGGTGGTGGAAATTCAGGTGGTTCTCCGGAGATGAACTGGAGAGTAGTATTGGCAATTTGATCAGTTAATGTTCCGCCACTTGGATTTGCCGGATCATACGTAACTGAATCAGAATATAGATAAAGAGTACGATTTGATACACCGGTTGCTGTTATATTGAATCTGTCATTGGAACTGAAATATTGGCTGTCCATTGGCCTATTGACCATAATGACCAGGTTCTGACCATTATAATTATACGGGCTTTGTAAAGGAATTTCTATTGTATTTGCTCCTGATGGGAAGTTGACTAATCCATCATAAACAAGATTTAAAGAAGTCGATGGTATCCAACCTCCACTTAAATCGGAAGCAGTTGTTTCACCAACCCAGATTTTAACCGGCTTGTTAGAAAGATTCGTGGCGAAGTTATTATAATAAGTAATCTGAGTTAATGATCCAATAATTCCTATCTCACTTGCGAAGTATAATGTCTGAGTCAAACTATTTCTCCAGTACATATTTAAAGGCAAGTAGTTTGCCAACGTAGTACTATAACCGATAGTAACAGACTGGATAGCGTTTGGGGTAGCCTGAACGGTGTTGGAAGGTGCTGATTCATAGGAGGTAAACAGAGCTG